>JAYTBK010000312.1:0-3606 GCA_043737035.1 Bacteroidota bacterium
GGAAAAATTGCGATATCTTTTATTGGGTTTGAAGGACGGCATGGAGCTTCGACTTCCAAATATTTGCAGGATTTACAATCTTTAAATTGGGGCATTGCCGGAGCCGACATTGTGGTAAATAAAGAGCAAAGCGGACCACCAACACCTAAACCAATAAGTATAGAAATTATAGGCGAGGATTTTAAGGATCTTAATGAAAACTCCGACCGTTTAAAAAAGTTTATCAGTGATTCTAAAATTGAAGGCGTTGTAAGTTTAAAATCCGATTTCGTAAATAACAAACCCGAAATAATTTTTGATATTGATCGCGAACGCGCCTTACGCGAAGGAATTTCGACCTACCAGTTAGCTATGGAAATTCGTGGCGCTGTTTATGGGGTTGAAGCAACAAAGTTTAGGGATGTTGATGATGAGTATCCTGTGCAGCTTCGTTATAAAATGGAACAACGTGTGGATATTGAAATGTTACGCAATTTAAAAATTACTTACCGTGATATGAATTTGGGCGGCGTTATACGCAGCGTTCCATTAGCGTCGGTGTGTGATGTACGCTACGATTATACTTACGCAGGTATAAAACGTAAAAACAACAAACGTGTTATTACATTATCATCTGATGTAAAAGATGGATATAACCCAAACGAAGTTGTTGGTAAAGTTGAACGAGCCATGAAAAATTTTAAAAAGTCGGGGAATGTGACCGTTAAATTTGCCGGCGACAAAGAGGAGCAACAAGCAACAATGGGGTTTTTAGGAAATGCCATGCTCACTGCAATTGGCTTGATGTTATTGGTGTTGGTGGGATTATTTAATTCGTTAGGTAAACCGCTCATTATCCTTTCTGAAATTATATTTAGTATCGTAGGTGTATTAATTGGGGTATCAATATTTAAAATGGATATGAGTATTGTGATGACAGGTATTGGAATTATCGCTCTTGGCGGTATAGTGGTGCGTAACGGAATTTTGTTGGTTGAGTTTGCAGAGTTTGCACGCGAAGGCGGAATGAGCCTTTACGACGCTACCGTAGAAGCCGGCCGAACACGTATGACACCGGTTATATTAACTGCTGCCGCGGCAATATTAGGATTGATACCTTTAGCTGTTGGTTTAAATATAAATTTTGAATCGTTGTTGAGCCATGGTAACCCTAAAATATTTTTTGGTGGCGACAATGTTGCCTTTTTTGGTCCATTGAGCTGGACAATGATTTTCGGGTTATCTTTTGCAACTGTGTTAACACTATTATTAATACCGGCAATGTATTTAATTACCGAACGGTTAAAACGTAAGTCGGATATTATACTCGATCATTTTGAATTACCGCGCGCATTAAAATACATACCATTCTTTATTTTGGGAATGAGAGGTGTGTTAGCGATAAGACGTAAAAAACTCGATTACGGAAATTTAGATAGTTAATTAAAAAAGCGGTAGGCTTAAACCACCGCTTTTTTTTATTCATTAAAATCAACTTCTATGAGCACTTTAATTGCATGTTTATTAAGCTTAAATACACTAATTTTTTTGTTGGTTAGTTTGGTTCATTTTTATTGGGCGTTTGGCGGTATAGCCTTTTACAGCGCAGCGCTTCCTGAAATAGAAAATACAGGAAAAAAGGTATTTAAACCGGGAAAAATCGTGACAGGAGTTGTTGCTATTTTATTTTTATGTGTAGCCACGGGTTTTTTACTTCTTGTAATTGGAAAAAACTGGTTTGCCCCCAAGCTTAATATTTATTTTTTGGGTGCGATATCAACAGTAACTTTCTTACGTGCTGTAGGCGATTTTAAATACATCGGTTTTTTTAAGAAAAAGTTAGCCACAAAATTTGCCGTAAATGATACGCGTTTTTACAGTCCCTTATGTTTATACATTTCAGTAACGAGTTGCGCGGCACTCCTGTTTCTGTTCAAAGGTTAATGTGGTAATTTTTAACCATTGGGTATGTTATCCTTTCTATAAGTTTAAAAATCGATTTGCATTTTAAATAATCTCTTATACTTTTGTGTAAATTATTATAAATTTATTTAAGTATTTTTTTTCAAATAAAACTTCCATTACAAAAATTCACCTTCAATGAAAATTACAAATTTACTACTCCTGATTGCCGCAACAACAGTTATTGTTAGTTGTAATGATAAACCCGAAGAGATTCAGGAAACCGAGGAAGTTATTACTACTACAGTAAAAGATACAACTCCGGTAACAGTAAACGAAGAAACGAAATTTAAATTCGATTTTGCCATCGCAAATATTCCTTCACCGGTAGAAAGTATTAATGAATTATCGCAATGGGGTGTTGCCTACGATAACTCGTTAATGATCGATCCAAAAAAATCTTCAGTTACCGGCTCAGAATTTACAAAAGCGGTTGCGTTGGGAGTTTACAACATCGATATGTCGTACGCAATTGTAAATAGCAAGGGCGTTGATGTTTTAAAATACATGAAAACGGTTGTAAAATCGGCCGACGAGTTGGGTTTAAAAAGTGCAATTGATATGATGGTTGGTAAACGTGCTGAACAAAACATTTCCAACAAAGATTCGTTGCTAAGAATAGTGGATGATATTTTTGTAAAGAGTGATTCATATTTACGCACCAACGAGAGGGTTTATACTGCCTCTGCTGTTTTTGCAGGCTCATGGACAGAGAGTTTATATTTAACCTGTAAAATTGCAGAGCTGGCTCCCGATGCCGCTACAAAAGAAAAAGGCTACAAACATTTATGGGATCAACGCTTTTACCTTAAAAATTTAACCGAACTTTTAAATGATTATAAAGATAAAAAGGAATGTGCATCATTAAATGACGAGTTAAAAAAAATACATGCTGAAATTGATGCGATCAAAGATCCAAAAAATTTAAAGGAAGTACAATTTAAATCCATCGCGGCAAAAATATACGCGCTTAGAGCATCTATAATAAAATAATTAAATTGCACCGCGCTTGATATCGGGGAATAACAAGTACGCCTCGTTTCGAGCATCAATCTCGTAAAACAGTATTTATTTTTCATCACAGCGTCATTGCGAGGCACCAAGCAATCCTATAGTATATGCAGTGTGTTCACGTTTTAACTTAGTTCTATTGATTTATACACACGAGGGTTATGTAGATATAGAAGTGTTAACTCAATAAACATTTTTATACCTATTTTTGTTATAATAGATGCTGAGAACGATTCGTAAAATAGTGGTAAGAGCATTTTTGGTCCTTTTAATTTTAATGATCTGTTTCGGCGTTTATTTTTATTTCGCTATACAAGTTAAAATTCCAAAAATAGCGGTTGATACAACCACTCAATGGAAAAGACAAACTGCTGGAAAAGAATTTTATAAAGTAAACAATAATTGGTTAAAGCACAGCGAAAGTGGCTTGTGGGAATTGTATGTAGAAGGCAATGCTTATGAGCGCGGTGTGGCAAACGGTATGCTTACCAAGGAACTGCACGCTTTTCAGGAAGACGTTTTTATTAATCAGATAAAAATTTTAGTACCGAACATCGATTATCTTAATTTCCTTAAATATTTTATAGGATTTTTTAACCGTCGTTTACCGGATTATATCACAACCGAATATCAGGAAGAAATTTTAGGTGTTTC
>JAYTBK010000313.1:0-8787 GCA_043737035.1 Bacteroidota bacterium
AATGAATTGAATGTAGGCAAAGCCTATGAAATGATAGGGATATCATTGGATTATCTTGGAAATTTAGACTCAGCTTTACTATATTTTGATAAATCGATAGAAGTTCTGAAAAAACAAAATAATAGTTTGGCTCTTTCCAGTGTATATAAATCAAAAGCAAATACATTAACCCTTCTCAATAGAAATAAAGATGCGCTCAGCTATTATCTGAAGGGGCTTGATCTTGTAAAAAATACTAATAATAATAGGCAGGAAGCGAGTTTCCTGATGGGAATCGGAAATGTATATTCCTCCATGAAATTTTACGATCTCTCATTAAAATATTATGATGAGTCGCTGACTTTTTTTAAGGAAGAGAAAGATTCTGTTTTCATATCATATCTATTCACTAACATATCTGAAGTGTATGCCGCATTGGGCAAAGGTGAAAAAGAGTTGGAGTATCAGTTAAAATCATTAAGTATTAAAGAAAAACTAAAGGATGAATATGGACTGGTGTATTCTTACACCAATATGGCGCAGTTAATGGCTAAGTTCAACAAAAAAGATTCGGCTCTATATTTTGCTAATGCGGCAATCGATCTTTCAAAAAAAATTAATAACCTCGATTTTTTATCATCATCGTTTAGAGCACTAGGCTCTGTATACAATGAATTTCATCAGTATAATGAGGCGATCAGATATTATAACCAAGCTTTAAGCATTGCCCGAAAAGTAAAAAACCCCAAGATGGAGAATGATCTGCTGAAAATTTTATCGAAGGTATACATAGCCATTGGCAATTACAAAGATGCAACTACAACACTTAATGAGTTTATTGCCGTGAATGACAGTGTTAATAGCCTAGAGGCAAAAAAATCATTCAACGAACTTCAAACCCGTTTTGAAACAACGAATAAAGAAAAAGAAATTGTGATTCTAAATGAAAGGGATAAGAAACGGAGTTATCTTATTTATTCTTCCTTTATTGTAGTGGGCCTGCTCGCCCTACTGTCGTTTACTTTATACAACCGTTTTCGTTTAAAACGCAAAACAGCTTCAGAATTAGAAGTCAGAAATGATGAAATTCAAAGGCAGAAACATCTAGTGGATGAAAAACAAAAAGAAATTGTGGATTCTATCAATTATGCAAAACGAATACAATACGCGTTACTTGCGCATGATAGACTCTTAACTGAAAACTTACCGGAGCATTTTATTTTATTTAAACCAAAAGACATTGTGAGCGGCGATTTTTATTGGGCTACCGAGCATAAGGATAAGTTTTATCTGGCAGTATGTGATTCCACAGGACACGGCGTTCCGGGAGCTTTTATGAGTATATTGAATATTGGATTTTTAAACGAAGCCATTAAAGAGAAAGAAATTGCAAAACCCAATGAAATTTTAAATTATGTGCGTAAACGATTAATTGAAAGCATCAATGATGACGAACAAAAAGACGGCATGGATGCCATTTTACTGTGTATAGATAAAACAAATTACTCACTTTGTTACGCGGCAGCAAATAATGAACCTGTTTTAATCCATAAGAACACCATTGTTGACCTACCAAAAGATAAAATGCCTGTTGGTAAAGGAGAAACGATCGCTTCATTTACATCCTATCCTCTGGACATACAAAAAGGAGATAGTTTGTATTTATTTACCGACGGTTTTGCCGATCAGTTTGGAGGGGAAAAAGGAAAAAAATTTAAATATAAGCAGCTTTATCAAACCTTACTTTTAAACAAAGACAAACCCTGCGTTGAACAAAAAGAAGTATTAAATTCTGTATTTGAAAACTGGCGCGGAAACCTTGAACAGGTGGACGATGTGTGTATTATTGGAATAAAATTTTAAATACTCGCCACGGTCTTATGAATATAATACGAAACTAAAATAGTATGAAAATAATAATATTTTTTTTATTTTTAAGTCTTTGGCAATTCTCTTTTTGCCAAGAAACTAAAACCGACAGCTTACTTAGAGCGGTTAGTAAGGGCAAAACGGATACAGTTTCAGCCAAAACTTATTTTAAACTTGCCGCCATTTATATGGACAAAGGCATTATAGATTCCGGCAACAAATACATTCGAAAAGGTTACAACATTTCTAAAAAATTAAACTTTATTAAAGGGTTGGCAGTATCATCCAATATTTTGGGGCGCATACATAATCTCAGAGGTGATCTCGATTCTGCGTTATTTTATTTCACTAAAGCAAAATACTATTATGATAATGTGAGAGATTCGGTGAGATCATCAGGAATGCTAAATAATTTGGGCGTAACGTATAAAGCAAAAGGTAATATTTTAAAAGCGATGGATTGTTATTTCAAATCCCTTAAAATAAAAGAACGCCTTAAAGATAGCATTGGCGTTGCAAATGGCTACGCTAATATTGGCCTTTTGTACAGCGAATTAAACGACACCGCCAATACAATTAAGTACGCGAGGTTGGCGCTGCAGTTACGCGAAAAAATAAATGACGAAGCGGGAATGAGTAGTTCGTTTATGGCGGTTGGCATTTATTATCAAAGCATGGGGAATTCTGAATTCGCATTAATCTATTTAAAAAAAGGGATAGAACTCAGCGAAAAATTGGGGGATGAAGAAGCCATCGCGATTGGATCTTACAACCTTGCAAATATTTATTACAAACAGCATAAAACAGAAATTTGCATACAGTTGTACAAGCGCGCGCTATCCCTATCGCAAAAAAACAATAATGCTGAAGGAAGTGCAACTTGCTTGGAAGTACTCGGACAAATAAGTATGGATAAAAATGAAACGGCCATCTCAGTTAAATTGTTAGAGGAAGCATACAACGTTGCAAGTGAAACCGGAATTAAAGAATTGATGAGTAGTATTTCGTTTAAGCTAAGTGAAGCTTATGAACGAACGGGAAACTATAAAAAAGCATTCACATACCATAAAATTTCGAGCGATTTAAAAGACAGCCTATTTAATAGAGAAAATATCAGAAAATTAACAGGTGAAGGCATTAAATATGAGCATGAAAAAGAAAAAATTATTTTGGAAAAGGAACAGGAAAAAAAAGAAGCAATAGCGAAAGCGGAGTCATTTAAAAAAGATATTATTATCATCGCCTCTGTGCTTTTTCTTTTAGTAGTATCTGTATTTTGTTTAATCATTTTTAAAAGGCTAAAAGAAAACCGTAAGCAAAAAAACATTATCGAGCAACAACGTAATGAAATGGTGGATTCTATAAACTATGCAAAGCGCATTCAATTCGCGCTGTTGGCTCAAGCAGAATTTTTAAAAGAAAACCTCCCTTCGCACTTCGTATTTTTTCAACCAAAAGATATTGTAAGCGGTGATTTTTATTGGGCTACAATTCATAATGGCTATTGTTATCTTGCGGTGTGCGATAGCACAGGGCATGGTGTACCGGGAGCTTTTATGTGTTTATTGAACATTAGTTTTTTGAATGAAGCAATAAATGAAAAAAACATAAGTTCGCCGGCAGCGGTGTTAGATCATGTTCGTGAACGGCTGATCAAAAACATGGATGGTGGACAGGATGGAATGGACGCTGTCTTAATTAGATTTAAATGCATTACTTCCGGCGAACCAATTATAAAAAAAATAGAATATGCCGCGGCTAACAACGCACCTGTATTGATACGAGATTCAACAATTATTCGTTTGCCGAAAGATAAAATGCCCGTAGGAAAAGGCGAGATAAAAATCCCGTTTACGTTGCATACTCTAGATCTGAAAAAAAACGATCACTTATTTTTGTATACGGATGGATTTGCCGATCAGTTTGGCGGTCCAAAAGGTAAAAAGTTTAAGGATAAAAATCTTAATGAACTGCTAGTCCAAATTTCTGATAAGGTGGTAAACAACCAACAGCCTATTTTAAAATCAACCATCGATAACTGGAAAGGAAATTTTGACCAAGTGGACGATATTTGTATTGTTGGCATAAAAATTTAGTCACTAAAATATACACTCGTTTCGTCCAGCTTAATGCTCCCGGTATCGGCATTAACAGTGGCCTGTATGCCAAGTGGAATTGTTAGTTTATTTTCGATGTGGCCAATCATCGCACCATAAAAAGCCGGAATTTTTAATGGTTTTATATGCTGTAAAATAACTTCATGAAACGTAAATGCCTTTTGAGGTTCTTCGGCAAAACACTTGGCGCATTTTCCAAATACTAAGCCGGCTATAGAGTCTAGCACTCCACATAGTTTTAATTGCGTCAGCATTCTGTCAATACTGTAAGGTTCTTCTTTTACTTCTTCTAGAAACAAAATTTTATTTTTCCAATCGGGTAAATAATTGCTTCCCATTAATGAAGTGATCACGGTTAAATTTCCACCAAACAGTTTGCCGGAGGTCTTTCCCGAATTTATGGTAACAATTGTATCCTCTGTTGGCGCGTTAACAAACGTAGGTGGAACGCCAGGTTCCATAATAACGCTTTTAAAAATAGTACTTGTGTAGGCATTCCATCCCGAATTTCCTACCGGTCCGTGAAACGTGATTAAACCTGTTCTTGAAGTGATTGCATTTAGTAACGTGGTAATATCGCTAAAGCCAACAAAAACTTTCGGATTTTTTTTAATTAAATCATAATCAATTTTATCTAACAACCTTGCACAGCCCCAACCACCTTTCATACAAAAAATTCCTTTTATAGACGCATCGCCAAAAAAATTATTAAGTTCATTAGCTCGTAATTCGTCTGTCCCGGCAAAGTAGCCGAATTTTTCGGTAAGCGTTTTTCCAAATACAATTTTAAACCCAAATCCTTTTAAAATATTGCTAAACGTTTCAACTTGCTGTTGATCCCAAATCGCTCCCGCCGGTGAAGTTATAGCAACGGAATCACCGCGCTTTAATGCAAACGGTTTAATTTTTTCCGTGACATTAATGATTTGAGTTTCGGCCCAACCTGCGTAAGGAAAAACAATACCCGCAGTTGCCAATAACCCGGTAGACTTTAAAAATTGACGGCGTGTTTTCATAAAATTAATTTACGCATAAAAATTAGTATGCGACAATTTTACATAGCCTGATAATTAATTCTTAAATTTACTTTAAAAAAAGTGGCGGAGGAATATGTAATTTTAGTTGACGAACATGATAATGAAATAGGCGTAATGCAAAAAATGCAAGCCCACGTTGAAGGAAAATTACACCGGGCTTTTTCTATCTTTATTTTTAATGCTCAAGGCGAATTTTTGCTACAAAGGCGTGCGCTCACAAAATATCATAGCGCCGGCTTGTGGACCAACACATGCTGCTCACATCCTAGGCCTAATGAAACGATTAAAGATGCAGCCAATCGTCGTCTTTTTGAAGAAATGGGAATGAATTGCGAACTCACCATTAAAACGAACTTCATTTACAAAGCCCAATTTGATAACGCACTCACCGAACACGAATTCGATTACATTTTAACAGGTACTTCCAATCATCATCCAAAATTAAACGTGGATGAAGTTGAAGAGTTTAAATGGCTAAACTTGAATGCAATTAAAATGGATGTTGTTGCAAATCCACAAAATTACACGGCGTGGTTTAAGATAGCTTTGGAAAACGTATTTTAGTTTTGAACAAATCATATTCGTAGAATTCTATCTGATTTTATGCAGCCATTCCCGCTTTTCGCTCTATCTTTTGACGAAGAGGCTACCAAAAAGGACATAGCTACAATTTGGGCTAAAAAAGTTTAAAACTTACCCATAGTTATTATTTAGACGAGTACTTCCCGCAACTCGCTCCCAGTGTAGTTTTTAATTCCATTCTAAATTCTAACCATTTCTTAATCAGTTAACTAAATATTTTTAAGTTTCATTAAATTCCTTACTTTTGCAACCCTTAATTAATGTTTAAAATATATGAATGATTTAGTGATTTATTTGGTACCGGTTTTAGGTATTGTTGGATTAATAGTAATGGCCATAAAATCGACATGGGTGAGCAAGCAGGATGCCGGCGATAAAAACATGCAGGAGCTGGCCGGATATATTGCTGATGGTGCAATGGCATTTTTAAAAGCAGAGTGGAAAGTATTAAGCATTTTTGTTGTATTTGCCGCGGCATTGTTGGCATACTCAGGAACAATACACCAAGTTAACGGTAAAGAAATACATTCGAGCTGGATCATTTCAATAGCCTTTATTATTGGAGCAGTTTTTTCGGCAACAGCCGGTTATATTGGTATGCGGGTTGCTACAAAAGCAAACGTTCGTACCACACAGGCAGCACGTACGAGTTTAAAACAGGCATTAAAAGTTTCTTTTACTGGCGGAACAGTAATGGGGTTAGGAGTTGCAGGTTTGGCCATTTTAGGTCTTGGAGGTTTATTTATCGTTTTGCTTGGATATTTTAATGATGGCATCAATGCTGATTACATGAAAACCGCTATCGAAGTATTAACTGGTTTTTCTTTAGGTGCCGAGTCTATCGCTTTATTTGCGCGTGTTGGTGGCGGTATTTATACCAAAGCTGCCGATGTTGGAGCGGATTTGGTTGGTAAAGTTGAAGCAGGAATTCCTGAGGATGATGTTCGAAATCCGGCTACCATTGCCGATAACGTAGGTGATAATGTTGGTGATGTGGCGGGCATGGGCGCTGATTTATTTGGCTCCTATGTGGCTACAATTTTAGCAACCATGGTATTAGGACAAGAAATTATTGTGCAGGATAATTTTGGTGGCATGTCGCCAATTTTATTGCCAATGGTTATTTGTGGTTTAGGTATTTTATTTTCAATTGTGGGAACATGGTTCGTAACGATTAAAGATGATAAATCAAACGTGCAAAACGCTTTAAATTTAGGTAATTGGTCGTCCATGATACTTACTGTTATTGCATCGTACTTTATTGTAGATTATATGTTGCCGGATATCTTGAGTTTAAGAGGCTATGAATTTTCTAAATTAAATGTGTATTTGGCAATCGTTGTTGGTACAGTAGTAGGTGCAATTATGAGCATCGTTACTGAATACTATACCGCAATGGGTAAGAAACCCGTTCTATCGATCATTCAACAAAGCTCTACCGGTCATGCTACTAATATTATTGGCGGTTTATCGGTAGGTATGAAATCCACTGTTATTCCAATTTTGACGTTGGCGGCCGGTATAATGGCTTCTTATCACTTTGCAGGTTTGTATGGTGTTGCAATTGCAGCAGCCGGTATGATGGCAACAACTGCAATGCAATTAGCGATTGATGCTTTTGGTCCAATTGCCGATAACGCCGGCGGCATCGCTGAAATGAGTCAGTTACCACCCGAAGTTCGTGAGCGTACTGATAATTTAGATGCCGTTGGTAATACGACTGCTGCAACCGGAAAAGGTTTTGCAATCGCGTCGGCTGCGTTAACTTCTTTAGCATTGTTTGCAGCTTTCGTGGGCATCGCGGGTATTAGCGCCATTGATATTTACAAAGCGCCGGTATTAGCAGGATTATTTGTTGGTGGTATGATTCCGTTTATTTTCTCAGCGTTATGTATACAGGCTGTTGGTAAAGCCGCAATGGATATGGTACAGGAAGTTCGACGCCAGTTCCGCGAAATACCAGGTATTATGGAATATAAGGCAAAACCTGAATACGATAAATGCGTTGCTATTTCTACAAAAGCGTCCATCCGCGAAATGATGTTGCCTGGAGCAATTGCCTTGGTAACACCTGTTTTAGTTGGATTTATTTTTGGGCCGGAAGTATTAGGAGGTTTATTAGCCGGGGTAACGGTTTGCGGCGTACTGATGGGTATTTTTCAATCCAACGCAGGTGGTGCGTGGGATAACGCTAAAAAATCGTTCGAAAAAGGTGTTTTAATTAATGGCGAAATGTTTTACAAAAAATCAGAACCACATAAAGCATCTGTAACCGGTGATACCGTTGGTGATCCATTTAAAGATACATCCGGTCCATCCATGAATATTCTTATTAAATTAATGAGTATTGTATCACTGGTAATCGCACCTTACATTGCTGTTAAAAGTATTGTGGTGAAAGATCAGGTTGCTGAAGTTGTAACGTTTACAAAACTGTATGCTGATAAAGATGTAAATGAATTAAAAGGAATTTATTTGGTTGACGGCTCGCATAGCGCGGTTGATTTTAGCATAAAACACATTGTAACAAATACTAAAGGTACCGCGTTAATTGACAGTGGCTGGGTTGACATGGAAAATCCTAAAACTAAAATTTACATTCAAATAGATGGTAAAACACTGAATACACAAAACAATATGCGCGACGAACATATAAAAGGCGCCGATTTTTTCGATGTTAATACCAATCCTAAAATAATATTTGCAGCCAGCGAAATTGTTAAAGACAGTAGCACAACCGAATTTAATTACATGGCTAAAGGCAAATTAACTATCAAAGGAATTACAAAAGAAACGAGCATTCCGTTTAACTATTTAGGGATGGAGTTTAAAGATATGGGTGAGCGTGGAAAATACAATGTTGCCGGCTTTGAAGGACGCGCAGTTATTAATCGCACAGAATTTGGTATTGGTGAAAGTGGCGGGCTTGGCGAAAATGTTACCATTAACATTACATTAGAAATAATGCAGCCTGTAAAATAAAATTTTAAGATTTGTAAATTAAAAAGGATACCGATATGGTATCCTTTTTTTTGATAGTGTGGACGTTTAGAAGGTATGTGTTTAATAAAATTGTTTTCCACCAGTTAAACTATTTTCAGCTTATAACTAGTCCTTCCTTAAAAACTCTTTAAGTCTTGTTAATAAACAATCTTTAGGCCTATTGTTAGTTTGTTTTCCGTTTATTTTCTTTATAAAAGATA
>JAYTBK010000314.1:0-8772 GCA_043737035.1 Bacteroidota bacterium
GTCTTATTGAAATTGGTGCAAGTATACAAAGCGACAAAATGTTGAGCGGAAGTATCGAAATTTATCCTAAAACAATTACTTACACTTTGGGTTTGATTGATGTAGCCGGCAAAAAGATAGAAAAAACCACTGTATTAGATTTTTTAAATTTACCCGACGAACTACAGGCGTTTACAGCTATAACGGTTCGCACCATGTTTAATAAACCCATTGATGCAAATCTTTTATCTAAACTCACACGGCCTAACGGTTTCGATAATTCGATTAATAACCCCACAAAAGAAAGACTACGCCTCGATGGGCCGCGCCTTGGGTTTATTACGTACACCGATAATATGGCCGAAATTTTAAAGGCTGATAAATCGGTGGGTGGTTTCAACGCTTTTCCAATGATGTTTCAGTTTGGCTATCAATTTGAAAAACAGTATTTAAATGAAGGAAAAATACAGGCTTTGTTTGAATTTATACCGCTGGTTACAGGTGTTGATCAGGGATATTTTATACCAAGTTTTACACTGCTACATGGGTTACGAAGTAATGTAAATGGTTGGGAGTTTGCGCTGGGGCCAACGGTTAATTTAAGTCCAAAATCAAACGGATATTATGATAATACCAATACGTGGCATCGCCAGCAGGACTGGACGAATGATCCTGCAAACGTTAGTATAAAAAACCCGTACACAATTAAAGAAAGGCTTGACAGTCGAGGTTCATATAGAGTTCAAACAGCCTTTGTACTCGCATTCGGACGTACATTTAATCAGGTAAATTAAATTTGCCGGTTAACGTGTACGTAATTCCCGGTAAAGATGGTTTCAGAATGGGCGCCTCCCTTGGTTTTAACGCAAAAAATAACTAACGGTAGTGCCTGCTCTAAACCGAAAACAAAAAGTGGGTGTCAAGTTAAGTTAACTAACAAGTATATGTTTACAATTTAACTTAGCTCCGGCAGACACCCCGCTTTTTTTAAATTAGCTTTGTTTTTGTCGCAAAAACCAGTAATTTAATCGAATATTAATTACATATAAATGAATAAAATATTTACAAGATTAAATGTTTTTTTATTGGCGTTCGTTTCAATTACAAGTTCTGCGCAACTTTCGGTAACAGGTCAGGTTAGTGCCCTAAAATTTTTAGGCGATGCCGGGCAACAAAATAATTCAAACTTTTTTAGTGATACAAGGCTAGGTTATAATTTGGGTTTAGAATACCGGATTGGGAAAATTTTGGCAATAGGTGTTGATGGTATTTACGGCAACCTTGCTGGTACAGATAATTCAAAAACATCGCATCTCAACTTTCAAACTCAAATAATGGGCGGTGCGCTTAATGTATACGGCTTTTTTGATAAACTGGGTGAAAAAGAAAAGGATGTTTCTCTGTATTTACACGCAGGGTTCGGTTATCTTATGTTTGATCCACGGGGTGATTTAAAAGATAAAAACGGAATAAAATATAATTACTGGAAAGATGGTTCAATCCGAAATCTGTCAGAGTCCGCACAAAACGAGCCAATTTCCATGATGATTAAACGTGATTACACGTATGAAACACAATTAAAAGATAGCGCGGTAAATTATAGCCGTAACACTTTTTATATTCCTTTGGGCATTGGTGCTAAGTTTAAAATGGGATTTCGTGCGAGCCTAAGGGTTGGCGTTACGTATAATTTGTGCATGAGTGATTATATTGATAATTACAAAAAAGGTGGTAACGATAGTTGGGCAGCGGCAAATGTAGCACTGAACATTCATTTTGGTAAAAAACCGAAAGATGCGTACAGTTCAGTAAATTTTGATGAAGTGGATAATTCGGATTTAGATGGCGACGGAATTAAAGATTTGGCGGATAAATGTTTAGGCACACCAAAAGGCGTAAAAGTTGATGCAAATGGTTGCCCCGATGATAACGATAATGATGGCATTTACGATTACATGGATAAAGAAGTTAATTCGAAAAAAGGTGCTAAGGTTGATGGCAATGGCGTAACTATCGACGAAGAACTTATGGCAAAAAAACAACTTTTGTGGGATAGCTTATCAACAGAAAGAAGCCAAGGCTTTAATAGCGCGCCAAGTTTAGCTTACTTGGAAACCATCGAAAATAAAGCGAAAGAAAATAAAACAAAAACAGGAACCGCATCAAAGATACCTGTTGATTTTGTACCAGCCGATATCGATAAAGACGGATACATTACAGCAAAAGAAATTACACAAACAATCGATGCATTTTTTGAAGGCGACAGTTCGTTTAACGTTGAAAAAATAAACCGTTTAATAGATTTCTTTTTCGAACAGTAACACTCCAATATGATAAAAACACTGGTTATTTTATTTAATACATTTTCTGTTTTTTTATTCAGTTTTTTCGCTGGCGACGCTCCGGTTAGCGTTACCGGAAACTTTCCAAAAACAGTTTCTCCGGGAAGTGAATTTGTTACTGAAATAACTATAAACAAAAATAGCATAACAGGTTTCGCAAAATTACAGGTCGAAGTGCCGCAAGGTTTTACGGTTAAAGAATCAGACAGTAAAGGCGGGAATTTTTCATTTGCCGGAAATATTGCGAAAATTATCTGGACAGCTATTCCTTCGGAAACACAATTTACAGTTAAATTTTTGATGACTGTCGATGCAAGTGGTGCAGGGATAAAATCCGTTGGCTCAAAATTTTCCTACGTAAGTAATAATAATAAGGAAGTGGTAGAGATGACGCCGGCCGAAATACAGGTTGGCGAAAATACAGGTTCAACCATAGCCGTTGTTACTCCAACTACAACAACGGCCGTTACAACAACCGAACCCGTGGCAACACCAACTGTGCAAGCCGCTACGCCAGCATTTGGTAATCCAATCGAACCAACATCTAACGTAATTTGCATGCGCACCATTACAAAATTATCGGTACCAAATGAATATAATGTTGATGTGAAAATTAAAAAACCCACAATAAAAGGCTTTGCCAAATTTCAGGAAATATTACCTGCCGGCTACACCGCCAAAGGGGATAAAACAAATGGAAGCTCGTTTTCGGTATCGGATGGCAAAGCAAAATTTGTTTGGGTATCATTACCTGCCGATGACGAGATGCTTGTGTCATACATATTAATTAAAGAAACGACTGACAACGCCGAGGTAAAACTTGATGGTGAATTTTCTTATCTCGAAAACGATCAAACAAAAAAAATTAAATTAAATAACGACGTTGTTTCTTTTGATCAAACTTCTGCATCGGCTAACAACTTAGTAACCACAACTGATGCAACAAACACAACGAACAATTCTACGTCACAAAATGCAGCAGTTACCACAACAAGTCCGAATACTGGTGAAACCACAACAAATGCAGTAGCTCGTAGAGACGGTAATGTGATGTATGCTGTACAGGTTGGCGCCTTTCGCAATGCAATACAACCTGAAATACTTGTCAAAAAATTTGCGATAAGCGAAACTATAAAAAGCGAAATGGCAGATGGCTACAGCAAATTTTTAGTGGGCAATTTTTTAGCTTATAAAGAAGCGCGTAACCACCGCGAAGAAATTAAACAGCAAGGTTGTAAAAGCGCTTTTGTTGCAGCATATAATGGCGCAAAAAGAATTACTGTACAGGAAGCATTAATGATAACCAGCCAGAAATGGTTTAAATAACAAAACCATTTATCTTATATCTCGTATAAGTCAAACACATGCCTAAAAAATTACTCCTTATATTTTATAGTGTTTTAAGCATTGGTGTTTTTTCTCAAACCGACTCAACCAAAAATATTATTCTCGCGCCGGATTCGTCTTCTATTAAAGTAATTAAAGAGAAGAAAAAACCGGTTGAACCTCCCGTATTTGGCGACGTTTTTAAACCTAAAATTTCACTTGGTGTAGGAATGATGTCATTTCATGGAGATTTGTATTCGAGGCATTATCAGGCTCCGTGGACGGCTAAAATTGGTTATGATTTAAATATTTCTCAAAGGCTTTTTAAACCACTGCAACTAAATTTCAATGTATTGTTTGGCAAACTTGGTGCAAACGAGTGGAGAAATAACAGGCAGGAAAATTTTCAATCGGAGATACGCGCCGGCGGATTAAGTTTAACTTACGATTTTGGAAACCTTATTCCCGATAAATACCGCATACGGCCATGGTTATCACTTGGAATTTCATCTTTCGAGTACCTATCAAAAACCGATATTTACGATAACAAAGGCAATAAATATTATTACTGGAGCGATGGATCAATAAAAAATATAGATGAAAATTCTGCAAATGCTGCTAACGCCGTAAACCTTGTACGCGATTACCGATACGAAACGGATATCCGTGAATCAAATAAAGATGGTTTCGGTAAATATCGCGAACGCGCTTTCGCAATGCCTTTAGGCGCCGGTGCTCTAATGAAAATCACTGACAGGGTTGACTTTAAAATTGGTTTTCAATACTATTTTACAACCACCGATTACATTGATGGCCTAACCAATAAAAGTGTTGGCACTAGAGCTGGCACTAAGCAAAAAGATAATTTTGTGTACACCTCCTTTGCGTTGCAATACGATTTAGTAATTAAGAAAAAAGATAAAGTCGATACACTTTCCGACAACTACTTTGACGGTGTTGATTTTCTGGCAATTGATAAAGACGATTATGATAAAGATGGCGTGCGTGATTGGGATGATAAATGCCATGGAACACCCGAGGGCGTGAAGGTTGATGAATTTGGTTGTCCGTTTGATGACGACAAAGACGGCGTTCCAAACCATGCTGACGATGAATTGGCAACCGCTGCAGGAATTGACGTTAACGCACAAGGCGTTGGCCTTACCGACGACTACTGGCAAAACTGGTACAATGTGTATATGGATAGCGGCAATGTAACTAACCAGCAAATAGTAGAAAATTTTTACGCGCAAAAACCAAAAACAGATAGTCTCCAAAATGTACCCAATAAATCCGATAAAGTTTACACCGTTGAACTGGCTCGCTACAATGGCCCCGTACCAGGCGACGAAATGGCTAAGCTGTTAAGTATAGGTGATGTAATGTCGACGATGTTGCCCGATAATACCACTGTTTTATACACGGCCGGCACCTATAAAGAAATACAGAACGCCGTGAAACGGAAAGATGAATTTATAGCCGAAGGCAATAAAAACGCTCAGGTTGGATATTTTAAAAATGGCAACCTCATTAATTTATCTCAGGCAGAAATTGATAAATTAATTGAAGAAAGTAAAAAAACAAAAGAAGGAGCCTTGGTAACGAACACAACAACTGCAGTAGATACTAATACGCTATCGGCTAACACAAAAACTACCACAACCAATAGCGGAAATACAAAAAATAATAATACAAAAACAAATAACAACTTAATTGAAAATTCGGTTGATGAAAATGAAAATGAATTTGCCAAAGGCGATATTGTTTACCGCGTACAGTTGGGCGCGTATAAGAACCGAATTTCAAAAGGAATTTTTAAAAATGTGAATGGTAGTGTACTCGAATTAAAAACCGATGATGGTTTTTTCCATTACAGCACCCGTGGTTTTAAAACAATACAAGGCGCCGCAAACCTAAGGGCCGACTTAGTTTTAGATGGATATGGCGATGCATTTATAACGGCCTATAAAGATGGAAAACGTATTCCGTTAAGTGCAACAAAAGCCACAATGCAAACGAGCGAAAAAGAAAACCTCAGCGAAAACATAACGTTTAGTTCGGTTGACAAATCACAGATCATGTTTAAAGTACAGTTAGGCGCTTTAAGAAAAGCAGGTGGTAACGACATGGAAGATAAGAGCAAAGACATCAAGGATGTTGAAAAACAAGGCACGGGCTCAGGTATGATCCGTTACACTTCCGGCTCATACAGTGATTATTCGAAAGCAGATGCTTACCGTAAAGAATTAAACGATAAAGGTTTTGCCGAAGCATTTGTGATAGCCGTATTCAAAGGCGATGTAATTTCAATACAGGAAGCATTGGAATTGTTAAAATAAATTGCCGGTTACGGATAAATTACCCGTTAAGGATACCAACATGAAACTTTATATAAAATACATGGTTAGCCTTCGTTGCAAAATGATTGTAAAAGAAGAATTAAAAAAACTGGGCTTAGAACATATTATGGTAAACCTTGGAATGGTTGATATTCCCTGGGATCTGACACAAATTCAAAACGAACAATTAAAAAAAACCTTCTTAGATCGGGATTGGAATTACTGGACGATAAAAAAAGCATCCTGATTGAAAAAATAAAAAACGTTATCACTGAACTAATTCATTATTCGGATGAATTTCCAAAACCAAACTATTCAGATCATATCAGTGAGACACTTAACTATGATTATACTTACTTATCTAATATATTTTCGGAAGTAAAAGGCATGACTATACAGCAATATATTATTATTCATAAGATAGAAAGAGTAAAAGAATCAAACCAATTCAAAAAAACACAGGCTTATCCCCATCTTTCTTTAAACAACTTAAGAAAAACGCCGAGACAATTTGGAGAACATGTAGCTTTAACATAATTAGGCTACATTAATCAGTAAAACCGTGATTCATGTAACTATTTGCATACGGTGTGTAACAAATACAAATATTAAGAAAGCATTTTTGCTTAGTGAAAATTAATTCGCTGTTAAACCTGATACAATGGCAAAAAAATTACTTATTTTTTCTTCAATCCTCACTTTCGTATCTTTTCCTCTTATAAATTTGGCGCAGGCTCCTACTTTAGGAACCGCCGCCGGGTTTGTCTTGTTTTCATCTAACGGCGCTGTCACAAACAGCAGTAGCTCGCAACTTACAGGTAATGTAGGCACCAATAATTGATCAAGCACAGGTTTTGGAAATGTGAATGGCGTAATGCATGATGGAGATGGAGCAAGTGCTCAATGAATGACTGATTTATTATCAGCTTATAATCAATTAAACAGCACAACCGCAGGTTTTTTCCCTGCCCCTTCTTTAGGAAGCGGTCAAACATTAACTGCAGGCGTATATTCAATAGGATCCAATGCCACGTTAAACCTAGATTTAATTTTAAATGCCCAAGGAAATTCCAATGCTGTTTTTATATTCAAGATACAAGGTGCGCTTTCTACAAACGCATCCTCTAAAGTAAAGTTAATCAACGGGGCAAAAGCCTGCAATGTATTTTGGAAAGTAGAAGGCTTGGTAAGTATGGCTTCCCGAACTACGATGAGAGGAACTATTATAGCCAATAATGCTGCAATCAACATTAGTACTGGCGATACGCTTGAGGGAAGAGCCTTATCTACTGCTGGTGCCGTAACACTTAACGGAGTGCTTGCATACCTGCCTACCGGTTGTGGAAGTCCTGTTCTTACAGGCCCTACTGCGCCAAACCTTGGTGCAGCCGCGTGTTACGCAATATTTTCATCTAACGGTGCGGTCTCAAACTCAGGAACAACCTATGCTACAGGTGATGTTGGCAGCAATAGCGGATTAACAACAGGTTATAACCCTGCATTTGTAACCGGTACGATCCACCCTATCCCAGACGGTTCAACCGCGCAATGTGCTCAAGATCTGTTAATTCGCTTATAATTATTTGAATGCACTGTCGAACGACATTGAGCTTTTATACCCTGCGCAATTTGGGAATAACCTCGTTCTTACACCGCACACTTATTTGCTTAACGCAGCTACTGTATTTACAGATACCCTTTATTTGAATGCCGAAAATAATGCAAATGCTGTTTTTGTTATTAAAATAAATGGTTTGTTTTCAACAAGCACTTATTCAAAGGTAAAACTGATTAACGGTACACAGGCAAAAAATGTATTTTGGAAAATTGAAGGCGCTGTAGGCATAAATAATTACTCTGTTTTTAAAGGAACAATTATTTGCCATAATGGGGCTTTAGGTGCATTGAATACAGGTGTTGTTATTGACGGGCGGGCCCTTACTACAAACGGTGCCTTGTCAACTACCGCTATGACTACTATTGCTTCCACATTACCTCTAAACTGCGCAACAGTTGGTATAGACGATCATAGTACAGCATCTTCAGATACACATATTTTTCCTAATCCATTTACAAATTCATTTACTGTTACTATGAATGGGATTTCTGGAAATGCGGCTAATACTTTAATAATGTATAATTACTTGGGCGAACAGGTGCTGAGTATAAGTATTATCGAAAAAATAACTGTTATGAATTTAAACCTGCCGGCTGGGGTTTACTTCTACAAAATAACAGAAAACAACAACCTGGTGCAGTCTGGAAAACTTATCTCTCAACAATAATTTATATATCAAAGTTAAAAACGGAAATAAAATAATACATATTACATTATAACAAGGAAGAAGGTCTTATGCCTTCTTCCTTTTTTTAGTATTAAAAACCCTCTTATACAACTACTCTTAAATTCATACTTTATTTGTTTTACCGTTCATATAAATTATTAATCTGCGCCTGGATATTTTGTAAATTTGTAGCTCATTAAAAAGTTCATGAAACACGGTATCTTATTCTTGTTTTTAATTTTAATCTCCATGCTAACTAACGCCCAAATGCCTGGCATGGGTGGTGGAATGGGAAACATGAAAAACATGAAAGATCCCAAACTCGGACGTATTTTTGGAAAGGTGCTTGATAGCAAAACCAACCAGCCGGTTGAGTATGCTGCAATACAGGTTTTGTGGTTCAATAAAGATAGTTTATTGGGTGGCTCATTAGTAAAAGAAAACGGCGACTTTGCCGTTGACGGACTTCCATCTTTTGGTCAGGTTAGGGTTCGTATTAAA
>JAYTBK010000315.1:0-3571 GCA_043737035.1 Bacteroidota bacterium
CAAACCGGGTTTTCGCGCGTTACCGTTTTCAATACAACAATAATGTTTCATTTGCTGTTAGTGGAGAAAAAGATTCCGGTGAAGAAGCATTTAAAGGGACGCAAAAGCAAGGCTTCGATTTTTATACAGGGCATGTTGCAATAAGAAATATCAGATTTATTAAAACTTTTGTGATAGGCGATTATCAAGCAACCTTTGGCCAAGGACTAACATTGTGGCAAGGTTTTGCGTTCGGAAAATCGGCTTCGCCTATGAATTTAAAACGCTATGGTTATGGTTTAAAGCCATATTATTCCTTTGATGAAAATCGTTTTTTTAGAGGAGCCGCTACAACACTTCGCTATAAAAAGTTTGAATTTACGGCCCTGGTTTCCCATAAAAAAATTGATGCCAATGCTGTTGCCGGTGATACACTTGTTACAGGTGAAGTTGATATAATAGGTGTTAGTAGCTTAGAGGTTGGCGGAATGCACAATACCAATGCTTTAATTGCGGATAAAGGCGCTATACGACAAACAGTATTTGGTGGCAATGCTGCTTACAATAGCAGGAGCTTACACGTTGGTGTAACGGCGCAAAATACAAACTTAAGCGCCGAATTAATTAAAACGCCCACATTATATAACCAATTTGATTATCAGGGAAAAACTAATTTTGTAGGCGGCGTTGATTACAATTATGTTTTTAAAAACGTAAATTTATTTGGCGAATATTCCGTAAGTTCAAGTAAAGGAAAAGCCTTTTGCCAAGGATTGATTGTGGCGCTCGATCCTAAACTTACCTTCATTGCCCATTACCGTAACTTCGATCGAAATTTCCAAAATGTATTTGGGAACGCCATTTCCGAAAATACGTTACCTCAAAACGAAAAAAGTTTGTACGTTGGTTTAGAAGCGAAAATATTTAAAAGTCTCACTCTTTCTGCTTATCTCGATCAATATAAATTTCCATGGATTAAATCTGGAGCAAGCGCTCCTTCTACAGGTAAAGATATTTTTACGCAACTCAACTTTACGCCTAACAAAAAACTCGATATGTATTTTAGATTCAGGCACCGGAGTAAAGTTCAAAACAGCACTGTTGATAATTTATACGATTATTTGGTGCCTTACACACAAAGTAATTTCCGCTATAATTTATCGGCGCAAATAACACCGGAAATAAAATTTAAAACGCGCGTAGAATATACTCATTTAAATTATTCAAATGCTTCCGATGAAACCGGAGTAGCATTTGTACAGGATTTAATCTATAAAAAATTGAAATTTCCGTTTACTTTTACTTTGCGTTATGCGATTTTTGATACTAAAAGTTACAACAGTCGCGTTTACGTTTATGAAAACGATGTACTTTATTCTTATTCGGTTCCAGCGCTTTATTATAAAGGACAGCGCGCTTACTTTTTAGTTAATTGGGATATTACGCGTAACGTTGAAATTTGGGTGCGAATTGCGCGTACCTTTTATGACAATAAAAATGTGATTTCCGAAGGTAGCATGACGCAGATTGATGCCAGCCATAAAACAGAGTTAAAACTACAACTCCGGTTAAAGTTTTAATTGATTTACAAAAGACACTTCTGTATCTTATTTAACGAGATTTTTGTAGCCAGATCGAATTTAATTAATCCGTTAGTACATCAATTTATAAATCTCAAATCAAAACAATTATTGCAGTAATTCGTTACCTTTACAATCTAAATTATAAACAAAAAAATTGAAATATGTATCCTGAACCATTAGTTACACCAATGAAAGCTGAATTAACCGAGGCCGGGTTTGAAGACTTAACAACGCCGGAAAGCGTTGATAACGCGATAAAAAAAGAAGGTACCGTTTTAATGGTGGTAAATTCGGTTTGCGGTTGCGCTGCCGGCGCTTGCCGTCCTGGCGTTAAGCTAAGCCTTAACCATGCAAAAAAACCATCGCACCTTACTACCGTGTTTGCTGGTTTTGATGCCGAAGCAGTAAACCAAGCCAGAAAACATTTTGCGCCGTACCCGCCATCGTCGCCATGTATTGCTTTATTTAAAAATGGCGAATTAGTACATTTTATAGAACGCCACAACATTGAAGGACGCACCGCTGCGATGATTGGAGAACACCTTAAAATGGTTTACGACGAATTTTGCTAATTGCAAACAATTGATTTTTAAAAAGTACTGATAAAAATAAAGCCCCGCAACGGGCTTTATTTATTTTTATAAAATGGAATTCTTATCCGATATTTCTTTAAAGCCGTTTAACACCTTCGGTATTAATGCAAACGCTAAATTATTTACTTACCTTAAGAAAGAAGAGGATGTGCATGCGCTGCTACAACATCCAAACTTTTTAAATAATTCACATCTTGTTTTAGGCGGTGGAAGCAACATACTGCTTACAAAAAATGTAAATGGATTAGTAATTAAAAACGAATTATTCGGAATTGAAATTTTAAAAGAAACCGAAATTGATGTACTCGTAAAGTGTGCTGCCGGAGAAGTGTGGCATGAGTTTGTTTTGTATTGTATAGAGAAAGGTTTTGCAGGATTAGAAAATCTATCGTTAATACCAGGTTGTACAGGAGCAAGCCCAATGCAAAATATTGGGGCATATGGCGTTGAGATAAAAGATACGTTTTATAATTTAGATGCGGTAGAAATTGAAACCGGTAAACATGTTAAGTTTTCAAAATCGGACTGTGAATTTGGCTACCGCGAAAGTGTTTTTAAACACAAATACAAGAACAAATTCATCATTATTTCGGTTACATTTTTGCTTTCGAAAAAACCAACCTTCAACATCGAATACGGAGCAATTAAGCATGAACTGGAACTCATGAAACTTTCGGAAGTTACCCTTAAAAATATTTCGACGGCGGTCATAAATATCCGCAAGAGTAAATTACCCGATCCAAAAAAAATTGGAAATTCAGGCAGTTTTTTTAAAAACCCTGAAGTAAGTGCGGAAAAATTTAAAACGCTAAAAGAAAAATTTCCTTTGTTGATTGCCTATTCTTTACCAAATAATAATCATAAACTTGCCGCTGGTTGGCTTATTGAGCAATGCGGATTAAAAGGAATAAAGCGTGGCGACGCAGGCATACATAATTTACAGGCGTTAGTGTTAGTTAATTACGGAAAAGCTTCGGGCAAAGAAATTTACGACCTTTCCACGGAAGTGTTAGAAAAAGTAAATGAAAAATTTGGAGTTTTACTTGAACGTGAGGTGAATGTTATTTAAAAGTTTTTAAAAAATATCAAATAATTAACTCATCAAACTAACCGGTTATTCTATCAAAAAATTCATCCTCTCGCCCATTTTACTTTCGTTAAAAATACCGTTGTCATAAACCAAATGACCGCTTACAATTGTTTTATCAATGCTTGCCGAAAATGTTATGCCTTCAAATGGACTCCAGCCGCATTTATAAAGTAACGACTCTCTACTTACTTCTGTCGCCCGGTTCAAATCAACTAAAACCAAATCAGCAAAATATCCTTCACGAATGTAACCCCGCCTGTCTACATTAAATATATCCGCCACATTGTGCGCCATTAACCTTGCTATTTTTTCCAAAGAAATTCTAT
>JAYTBK010000316.1:0-3569 GCA_043737035.1 Bacteroidota bacterium
AGTGCTACCGTTCCGTATTGATAAACAGACGACAAAAAACCGATAGCATTAACCACCAAAACCGAATGTGAATACGACGATAAATTATCGGAAAATAAATGAAATTTTATTTGTTGTTTGTGCAAAAGATTTTTTAAACGTTCGATATTATTTTTATTAATTTCATGTGGTGCGATAATAAGTTTTAACTGAGGGAACTTGCTCTTCAAATCAACAAAGTTTTCTAATAACAATTCTTCATCTTTTTGCCAAGAACTACCAGCTATCACCACAAAATAATTTCTTGAAAACTGTTCAATTTCGGGAATTGATTTAGGCGATGCACCTACTTTTAAAACCCTGTCAAATCTTGTGTCCCCAGCCAAAACACCTGTTTGAATATTTAGCAATTTTAGTAATTTTAATGAGTAACCATCCTGTGTAAAAATGGTGGTGTAAGTTGCGAGCGCTTTCCGAAAATTACCGCCGTACCATTTAAAAAATGTTTGATGCTTTTTAATAACTGTTGAAATTAAAAACGTTGGAATTTTCTTTTTATGAAGTGCGAATAAATAGTTAAGCCAAAACTCATATTTCACAAAAATTGCTATTTTTGGTTTGAGCGTATTAAGAAAAAAACTGGCATTTGATGCGGTATCATCTGGAAGATATAAAACAAGATCGGCAAATGGATAATTTTTTTGGATCTCGAACCCGGATGGGGAAAAAAAAGTGAGAATTATTTTTTGTTCGGGAAAATCGCTTTTCAATTTTTCAATAACGGGTCGCCCTTGTTCAAACTCACCCAAAGAAGCACAATGAAACCAAATAGAATTTTTTAATTTATCGTTGTTAACAACAGTTAGCAGATTTTGCTTCCAGCTGTTACGTCCACGTAACCACAAGCGCGCCTTAGGATTAATAATGGAAGCTATTCTTAGCCCTAACCTAAAACTATATATACCAATGTTGTAAAAAATCATTTTATTTAAGCGCCACTTTGTGTTTTTTCGACCAGTTAATAACAAGCGGTACTGCGATAACAGACGGTAACAACCAAACAATAACGCCGAGTAGGAACGTAATAGACGTAACACAAAAGGCGGTTAACGAGGCGATGTATGCACCAGTCATCCGCTGTAAATGAGCCAATAACCAATAATTTTGTTCGGTTGCCTTACCTCTGTAGTTAGATATATCTCGCATTACAGACAATGAACTGAAGAAACCAAATACCAGCAGCACAACAGCAAACATACGGTGATTAAATAAATAATAGGTTCCTAAAACAATAAATGCGATGCTAAATAAAAGCATATTACCGGTTAAAATCCAATCAATCGCTTTCGATTTTTGCAGATACAATAATTTTTTTGAAGATAAAAATCGCCGACCTGTAGTAATAAGATAGAAGGTAAAAATCCCGATAATGAACAGAAAATAATTTGGAGGAATGACCGATAAAAAAAGCGCGATTAACGCGGAAGACATTAGTGTATAGTAAAACACCATGCCAACCTTTTTATGCAATACATCACCTTTTTTTTTTATCAAAATAAAAGTTCCAGTAGTAAGTCCCGCAGTACCTAAAACCACATGTATGTACATCAGTATTTTAAAAGCAATGTTCAAAGATTTTATGTTTGAATTTAAATTTAAAAGTCGAAATTAATTTGTCCGTCCTTGCCACGCATGTTATCTCCGTTTAGTTTTTCCATCGCTCTGCGATGCAATTCCATCGGCGACATTCCATTGTCGGCTATCCGCTCATCTTCGTCATCGTAATCGTCGAGCGCAATTTCCTCAGGCACCCGCAAGTTTATCTCCTTCACTTTGTATGAAGTTAGTTTTTTTCCTTTGGCTTTCATGTTTACCAAAGGAGCAAAATCTACCAAGTTCACTACCTCGTCTTTTATTTCCTTCTCTTTTTCCTTACCAAATTTTATGTCAACTACCGGAATTATTTGCGAGGTAATAAGCTCGATTCGTGAATTTTCATTTTCGGTAATGATGAGTGCTTTGCTGGATGTGTTTTCGGGTAAAAACCGTTTGGTTAAATAGGATTTGCTATCGCCGTCAAAATAAATGCAAGTAATTACTAATTCGGGATAATATTTTTCTATTAACACAATGTCATCATCGAAATGATTGAGCACATCGTAAGTATAAAGTTTATATAAACCTTTGCTGGTAATGGTAAGCAGTTTATCATCGCTCGCAAACTTACCAAGGTACGTTCCCTTTCCGTCTTTATTCAAACGGTGTATGGTTTCGTTAAACCAATAATCTTCGGCAGATAATGTTGAAGCGCCTTTTGTTTTTAATAATACTTTTTTTAGTGCGTATTTTGTAACTATGTTTCCCGTTGATGCCCTTCCTTTAACAGGTATTTCGGAAAAGTCGATATCCAATTCCATTTTACGCAAGCCACTAACCGGTTTCAATAATACCTGAACTTTTTCCGCCTCACCATTTGGGTTAATCGTGAACCAGTGCGCCACAGAATTTGGTGTTCCTTTAGTAAGGTCATATTCTTTTTCGCGGGTAATTCCCGTAACATTAAAACGTTTAATAAATGTTACGCCTTTCGGTCCGTCACTGTAAATCATGTTGTACGTTGTGCGCTCATCATTCTTTTTAAAAATAGCAATATAGATGATATCTTTACCAATAAAAACTTTATCCGATACTTTAAACACTTTCATTTTACCTTCTTTGGTGAAGGCGATAAAATCATCAAGGTCCGAACAATCACAAACAAATTCATCCTTTTTTAAACTTTTTCCCGCAAAACCTTCAACCCTATTCACATACAGTTTTTCATTTGCCATTATCACTTGTGTTGCAACAATAGTTTCAAGTTCCTTCGTTTCGGTTTTTCTTTCACGACCAATTCCGTACTTTTTCTTTAAATTTTTGAAATATTCAACGGCAAAGTCTACTAAGTTGGCCAAATGATTTTTTACAGTAACAATTTTAGCGTCAATTTCTTTCATGTGGTCTTCAGCCTTTATGCTGTCGAACCTTGTTATACGAATCATTGGAATCTGCGTTAAACGTTGCAGATCTTCATCTATTACCTCGCGAAGGAATTTTTTACGATGCGGCTTAAATTTTTCGTAAAGGTATTCGTATAACGTTTCGCGGGTTGAGTATTTCTTAAAGTCGATATACATTTCTTCTTTAATAAATAATTTTTCCAGTGAAGCGAAATGCCATTTTTCTTCAAGCTCTTTTTGTTCGATCTCTAACTCACGTTTCAACAAAGCAAGCGTTTGTTGAGTAGATATTTTTAAAATTTCACTTACGCCGACAAAACGCGGTTTCTGATTTTCGATGATACATGCGTTCGGTGAAATACTCATCTCGCAATTTGTGAAAGCGTATAATGCATCTATCGTTTTATCTGCAGAAATACCGGGTTGCAAATGAATTTGTATTTCAACGTTTTCTGCAGTGTTATCTTCAACTTTTTTTACTTTAATCTTTCCTTTATCGTTGGCCGCTAAAATTGAATCAATTAATGAACCGGTTGTAGTGCCAAAAGGTATTTCAGAAATGATAAGTGTTTTAGAATTTAGTTCTTTAAC
>JAYTBK010000317.1:0-35140 GCA_043737035.1 Bacteroidota bacterium
AAACTTATTAGTCCTGCAAAATATGGTATTATATCAATCACTTTTTTTACTTTGAATTAGTTTTAAATAAATACCGAAAGCTAGAATTGAAGGGACCCAAATTCCTATAAAAGTTGCATCATCTTTATTCCCTTGAAAATATAAAACTTCACAGAAAATTAATGAAAGAAGAGCTGCTATGAATAGAAGCTTATCTGCTAAAGTAAATTTTTTAAACATGGTGCTAATTTTGTGTTTTTTTGTTAAAGTTTGCTTAGCAAAGCTACTAATTTAAATTGTGATATCTGTGATTTAAATATTTTCATATAAAATTAATTATCAATTTATTATGCGTCAAATCTGATCATTATACGGATTTTTGAATTATCACATTAACTAAGTGCTTGAACATCTAAAATGCGGCATATCACACCAAACGATGTGAGAGAATTCGGCGGAGCGATTATTTGATGATTGGCTTTACGGGCAAGTATTCATTTACCCAACGGAGCCGAATCTTATTATGCCGCAAGAGGTTTCCGAGGCTCTTTAAGGTGTTAGTGTAATAAAAGTATTGAGCTTTATTTTTACGATGATTGTAACCGTAACAAATTCTAGCGAAGTTCTGTTATTTCAATGAGTTCGTTCCGTATTATTTCCGTCGGGAACACAAACCCCGGCACTACTTAATTTCTAGAAGCCGAGCTTTTGTTTTTTTAAACTAAATTTATCGTCATGCAAAAACCAACCATTCTAATTGTAGATGATGAAGATAGATTTCGTCAGTTGCTTTCACGTATTATTTCATTGGAAGGTTTTATAGTAGTTGAAGCCGGCACTATTAGCGCGGCGCTTAAAATTATACAACAACAAATTATTGATATTGTATTAACGGACGTGAAGTTGCCCGATGGTAACGGAATTGATATACTCGAAAAAATAAAAGTCGTTAATCCACAATGTGAAATTATAGTAATGACTGCCTATGGCACCATTCACGATGGTGTTAAAGCAATTAAACTGGGCGCTTTCGATTATTTTACCAAAGGCGATGATAACGACCAAATCATTCCATCATTAAACAGAGCTGCCGATAAAATTAAATTACAAAAACGTGTACACGAATTAGAAAGCAGGTTAGAAATTAAATTTGGCTTTGATATTATTATCGGAGAATCTGAAGCGATTAAACAAACCATTGCACTTGCTAAAAAAGTTTCTCCTACCGATTCAACCGTTTTATTAGAAGGCGAAACCGGTGTAGGAAAAGAGTTGTTTGCACAGGCTATTCATTATTCGAGTCCCCGAAAAACCAAACCATTTGTTGCACTAAATTGTAGTTCTTTTGCGAAAGATTTACTGGAGAGTGAATTATTTGGACATAAAAAAGGAGCGTTTACCGGAGCCTTTGCCGATAAAAAAGGCTTATTTGAAGAAGCCAGTGAAGGAACCATTTTTTTGGATGAAATGGGCGAGATGAATTTGGATTTACAAGCTAAATTATTGCGCGTTTTAGAAATGCAATCATTTATTAAAGTTGGCGATACAAAGCCTACTAAAGTAAATGTGCGTGTTATTGCTGCCACTAACCGCAAGCTGCAAAACGAATGCGAAAAAGGAAATTTTAGATTAGACTTATATTATCGCCTGTCGACTTTTAAAATTAATATTCCCTCATTAAAAGAGCGCAAAGAAGATATTGAAGCCTTAGCAAATTATTTTATAAATTTTTACGGCATTAAATTAAAAAAACGCATTTCAACGATTGATAACGATTTACTAAAAATCTTGAAAAAGAATAATTGGAGAGGAAATATCAGAGAACTAAAAAACTGCATTGAAAGAGCGGTGATTTTGGCTGACTCCGAAATTCTTACTTACGATTTACTGCCGATAGAAATATTAAACTCAGAATTTACCACTACCGAAAATTCGTTAACCAGCTTGGCTGCTATGGAAAAAAGCCATATTCAAAAAATATTACTTTTGGCGAAAGGTAACAAAACAAAAGCTGCGGAGTTACTAAGCATTGGCTTAACTACGCTTTATCGAAAAATGGAAGAATACAGTATCAATAAATAAAAAAACGTTTGTCATTCTAATAAACCCTTCCAAAACGGAAGGGTTTTTTTATTTTCTATAGTTCGAAAAATGCTTTAAAAAAGGCAGAAACAACGGCATTGAAATTTAGAGAAAAAACCAATGTAACTATTTGAAAATACTAACCCTTTCAAAATGAAAAACGCTATCAAAATGGCATGATTTAAAATTCCAAAAGTATACATGAAAACAGACCAATTAGCGTAAAAACAATTACTTACAATCCATATTATAAATGGCACCGAAATAGCATTACACTGTCGACAACAAAAAAATTATGAAAAAATTATTATTAAGTACCACTATTATTGCAAATGGTTTTTTTGCAATAGCACAAACAGATTCTGTTCCGGCAGCTAAAATACCTTTTGATGGTATGGATTTAAGTTGGATAAACGGCCAAAGCAGAGTTAAAAACCCACCGCTTGTTATGACAGATAAAAAAACAGGTGAACCCCTATTAGTAGGATCTATTTATGTAGACACTTATTACAATTATAATTTTGCAAATCCTGTGGATAACACGCAAACCATTTCGTCGTCCATTGGAAGGCATAACGAGTTTCAAATTAACTTGGCTAGTGTTGGCCTCGAAACAAATTATAAAAATATTATTGGTCGCTTAAATTTGCAATATGGCGGTATGCAGCACATTGTTCAGGAATTGGATGGAAGCGTAAACCGGGGAAGAAATACAGGAACAGGAAATTTAAAATTTATTCGTGAAGCAGCAGCAGGATACCATTTTGATAAGTGGCACGGAATAAATATTGAAGCTGGTATATTTATGAGTTATATTGGTTTGGAAAGTTATATGCTGCAAGATAACTGGAGTTACCAGCGTTCAATGCCTTGCGACTTTACGCCATTCTATTTTCAGGGTGCACGAATTCAAATGTACCCATCTAAAAAATTAAAACAAGAAATTTGGTTATTGAACGGATGGCAAACTTATAATAGTTATAGCAAATCTCCGGGCATTGGAAGTTCAACTTATTGGAGACCCAGAGAAAGTGTTCAGTTAGTAATGAATTATTATTTAGGCAGAGATACTCAAAATCCCGATACGCTTGGCAATCAATCAAACCGCCTTCGTTTTCATCACGATAATAGTATAGTACTTCGTTATTTTAATAAACCGGAGTCAAAAGGTATTTCAAAATGTGCACTAAGTTTAAACTCGCATTATGGATTTCAAAAAGGAACAGATAAAGAAGATACAATTACATCAAAACAACATTTTATGTATGGCACTTCTTTATCGAACAGAATTTGGTTTTATAAAAATAAATTGGCTTTAACGTTAAGAGGCGATTATTTGGCGAATGGCGGAAACTATCTTGCATTCTCGCCTTCACCGATAACACCTAATGATTATTCAAACTCATTTAATACAGATCCATACAAACCCCTTGAAATTTTACAAGGCACGGCAACCTTAGATGTTATGCCGAATGATTACGTTACCTTTCGTTTAGAGTATGGATACCGACAAGCAAATATTCCTTATTTTACCGGTCATGGTGGAACAACTTCTCCGAGTGGCTGGGTAAACGGCCCAACCACACTTACTACATGGAAACCCGATTTGCAAAAAACAGAAAACAGAGTAACTGTTGCTGTAAATATTCGTTTATAAAAAACTCTATACTAATTACTTTAATCGCAAAACATCCCGATGAATTTCCGAGGTTGTTTGGTTTCTAATGGTGAAGCTTGTGTACATTTACAATTAAATTATTCATCTAAAACTAAAAAGGAGGAACTAACATGTTTACTATTATTCTGGGTCTTATCGTTCTTTTCGTATCTTACTTTGTTATAAAAACAAATTATAAAATTAATCGCTTTTACCCTATTGCAAATAGTGTAGCCATACTGCTTATAGTTATTGGAATATTAACCTCCATGGTGAAGCAGGTGGATGCAGGCCAAACCGGTGTACAAACGCTTTTTGGAAAAGTAAACGACCATGCGTTAGAAAGTGGTTTAAATATGGTAAATCCTTTAGTTGAAGTAACCATGTTTGACATCAAAACACAAAACTATACCATGTCCGGTGTTCATGATGAAGGTGATAAAGGCGGAGACGATGCGATACGAGTATTATCCGCCGATGGCTTAGAGGTTATTATAGATCTAACCGTATTATATCGCGTTGTTCCTACTCAGGCGCCAAGAATTTTAAAAGAAATAGGATCAGATTATAAGAATACAATTGTAAGGCCAATTACCCGGACTAAAATTCGTGATAATGCCGTTTATTATGATGCTGTAGCTCTTTATTCTACCAAAAGAGATGAATTTCAATCGAGAATATTTAAAGGGATTGAAAAAGATTTTAAAGACAGAGGCCTTGTTTTAGAACAATTACTTGTAAGAAACATTACGCTTCCACACTCTGTAAAAATCACCATCGAATCGAAAATCAACGCTGAACAGGATGCGCAAAAAATGCAATTTGTGCTACAAAAAGAAAAACAGGAGGCAGAAAGAAAACGCGTGGAAGCACAAGGTATTGCAGACTATCAGAAAATTATTAATACGGGCTTAAGTGATCAGCAGTTACAATATGAAATGATAAAAGCAAATAAAGAAATAGCGACTTCACCAAACACAAAAATAATTATCATAGGAAATAGTAAAAGTATGCCTTTAATGCTGAACGATAAATAGTAGTCCATTCGATATAACTGAAATCAACCTGTAAGGATGTAAGTCTCAAAAAAAAGATCTTGGCAACCTACTAAATTAAACCCAAAGAAGTATATGGAAAAATTAAATTTACAAAAGTTAAATTATGCGGGCTTTCTTGTTTCAATAGGAATTGTTTTTGGCGATATTGGCACGTCCCCGCTTTATACCTATACTGCCATTATAGGAAGTCAACCGATTACTGAGTTAATTGCCTTAGGCGGAGTATCTGCTATTTTTTGGACTCTTACGTTTCAAACAACCATCAAATATGTTTTCATCACATTAAGAGCTGATAATAAAGGAGAAGGCGGAATATTTTCTTTATACACATTAATTAGAAAATACCGAAGATGGTTACTGTTTCCTGCCATTGCAGGTGGAAGTTTTTTATTGGCGGATAGTATCATAACACCACCAATTTCGGTATCATCGGCTATGGAAGGCTTAAAACCACATTTTCCCAACATTCCGCTTATGCCATTAGTCATATCCATTTTAATTTTATTATTTGTGTTGCAACGTAAAGGCACATCGTTTTTAGGAAAACTGTTCGGACCAATTATGATGTTGTGGTTTACAATGATTGCTATTTTAGGTTTTGGAGAATTAATGGGAAATTTTTCAGTGTTTAAAGCCTTAAATCCTTATTACGCGTTTAAACTTTTATCAGAGCACCCCGGCGGTTTTTGGTTACTTGGTGGCGTTTTTTTATGCACCACAGGAGCCGAAGCGTTATACTCCGATTTAGGCCACTGCGGAAGAAAAAATATTCAGATTAGCTGGTTGTATGTAAAAGTTTGCTTAATACTTTGCTATTTCGGACAAGCGGCTTGGTTATTAAATCATGTGGGTACAGTTTTAACTGATGTGAGTCCGTTTTTTGGCTTAGTACCAAATTGGTTTATTTTTCCTGCCATTACTATCGCCACTTTAGCAACTATTATAGCAAGCCAGGCATTAATCAGTGGTTCATTTACCTTAATAGCAGAAGCCATTCGCTTAAACTTGTGGCCGAAATTAAGAGTCGTTTTTCCATCCGATGTTAAAGGCCAATTATATATTCCTGCAATAAACTGGCTATTAATGTGCGGTTGCATTGCAGTTGTTTTATTTTTTAAAGAATCAAAAAATATGGAAGCTGCCTTTGGTTTATCGGTTACACTTACCATGTTAATGACTACGATTTTATTGAGCTTTTATTTATATGTAAAAAAAGTAAACAAAATTACCGTATTAAGTTTGCTCTTTATATTTCTTACAATTGAAGGCTCGTTTTTAGTAGCAAACTTAAAAAAATTTATGCACGGTGGCTGGGTTACGTTATCGCTCGGCATTTTAATTTTTGCAATCATGTATATTTGGTATAGGGCTGATGAAATTAAACGAAGCTTGCAAAAATTAGTTGATTTAAACCCTTTTATTCCAGTGCTAAAAGAATTAAGTAATGATGCAGCCGTTTCAAAATATGCAACAAACCTAGTGTATTTGACCTCCTCGGGAAGCAGCCATAAAATTGAAGAAAGTACAATACATTCCATTCTTTACAGGCAACCCAAAAGAGCGGATATATATTGGTTTGTGCATATAGATGTGGTTGATGAACCTTTTAAAATGGCTTATACGGTAAATATTATTGAACCTGAAGGAGTGGTTTACATTACCTTTAAATTAGGATTTAGGGTAGCGCCAAAAATAAATTCGTTGTTTAGAAAAGTAGTTGAAGAGATGGTATTGAAGAAAGAAGTTAATATTCAAAGTCGTTATACATCGTTAGATAAACACAACATTACCGGCGATTTTAAATTTGTGATTACGCAACGTTTTTTATCGTTTGAAAATGAACTTTCCTTTAGCAACAATTTAATATTAAAAGTATATTTCTTTTTAAAGAGAATTGGTTTGCCCGACGAAAAAGAATATGGGTTGGATTATAGTAACTTGCATATTGAAAGACTACCATTAATACTGACACCACCAAAACACTCTGAACTACGACGGGAAGAATAATGTTTGGAAATATAAATAATTGAAAATTAACTTTAGCGCAGACGTACAAGTTAAAATAACCCATCTGTAATTGCAAGCGTTAGTTTAATTTAATAAAGTCCATACTCAGTAATACGATTATTGATTACTACAGGTACAAGTTCTCATATCGACTTTATACTATTATCATGATAAAATTGACAATTAAAACCAAACTGAGTTTGGCCTTATTTTTTCTATTTGCCGTTATTTTACTATTGGGCGGTGTTGGTATATTTTATACACACGCTATTGCTGAAAAATCAAAAGAGATATTGAAAGATAATTATGAGTCGATTCAATATGCAAAAGTTATGATGCAGGCAATTGATGTGATAGACAAGGACAGCATCAATTCCTTTAAAACAATAGAAACAAACTTAAAACTACAGCAACTAAATATTACCGAAATTGGAGAAAAAGAATATACCGAAGAAGTTGCAGTTCAGTAAACTAAAAGCAAATGGCGTTCTCCATTCAGATTTAAAACTGATTAAAGCGGCATTATACAAAATAACAGATCTTAACCTGCAAGCTTTATTAAAGAAAAACAATCAGGCACAAGTAACCGCCGATAATGTTTTGGCTACCATTGCCATCATTGGGGCGATCTGTTTTCTAATTGTTTTTACTTTCATCATAAATTTTCCAGGTTACATTGCAAATCCGATTAAACAACTTACTGAAAGTATAAAGCAAATTGCAAATAAAAACTACCATCAACGCATACATATTAAATCAAACGATGAATTTGGCGAACTGGCTGAGGCATTCAATTCAATGGCTGAAAAATTAGAACAATATGAAAACAGCAATTTGGCAAAAATTATGTTCGAAAAAACCCGTATTGAAGCCATCATAAATAATATGAACGATGCCATTATTGGCTTTAATGAAAACGATATTATTTTATTTACTAATATCCGGGCAGCGCAATTATTGGGAATATCCCAAAAAAATATGGTTGGGAAATATGTCTCGCATATAGCGGAGAATAACGATTTGATGAAATTTTTATTAACTAAAAATATTTCGAGTGATGCAATAAAAATCTTCGCAAACAATAAAGAAAGTTATTTTACGCAGGAAAATATTTTAATTACATCAGAGGAAAAGTCAATTGGAAAAGTTATCCTATTAAAAAACATTACACAGTTTCAGGAATTAGATAAGGCAAAAACAAATTTTATTGCAACCATTTCCCACGAACTCAAAACACCCATTGCTTCAATAAAACTAAGTTCTAAATTATTGCAAGATGAAAGAGTTGGGCAACTTAACCCGGAACAACAAGAATTGATAAATAATATTAAAGATGACTCGGAAAGATTACTAAAGATTACGGGTGAAGTGTTGAATATGGCGCAGGTTGAAACAGGTAAAATTCAATTAAAGTTTCAAAAAGTTGCAGCTCTTGATATCGTTAACTACGCCGTAAATACGGTAAAATTTCAGGCTCAACAAAAACAAATTACCTTCAATATAAATATGAGTGAAAAATTACCGCACGTAATCGCGGATATGGAAAAAACCGCTTGGGTAATGGTTAATTTACTTAGCAACGCCATTCGGTATTCGCAAGAAAATTCATCAATTAAAATAAAGGTAATTGAACATCAAAATGCGGTTCAATTTTCAATACAGGATTTTGGAAAAGGCATAGATCCTAAATACCACGATAAAATTTTTGATAAATATTTTCAGATTCCGGGAAGCAGTAAAACCGGAACAGGTTTAGGTTTAGCAATCGCCAAAGAATTTATTGTAGCGCACAACGGGCAAATTGGTTTAGAAAGCGAGCTGAATGAAGGAACCACATTTTATTTTAATATTCCCAAAGCTTAAAACATTTAAAAACACATCGCATTTAAGTCAGTTGTTTATTTAAAGTAATCCTAAGGCCAATTAGTCCCACAATAGCTGACGCTAAAGAACCGATAATAACGGCTATCTTCGAAACATCAATCGTTTCCGGATCGGTAAAGGCTAAAAGGGTTATAAAAACGGACATTGTAAAGCCGATACCCGCCAAAAAGCTTATCCAAATTATATGTTGTTTTGTAACACCGCGCGGTAGCTTACACCATCCAAAATAAATTGTAAAAAAAGAAAATCCAACAATTCCAATTGGTTTTCCAAATAATAAGGCTAACATAATACCATAACAATTACTATTGGAAAGGCCCGCTGCTATATTTACCGGAATATGAAAAGCTGTATTAGCAAGCGCAAAAACCGGTAATACAAAAAATGCGACAGGGAGATGTAGTTGTTGCTGTAATTTATGCGATACCGATGTTTGATTATTATTGCCGAATGGAATAACAAACGCCAGCAAAACACCGGTTATGGTTGCATGCACTCCCGACCGGTACATAAAAAACCACATGATGATGCCAAGTAACAGATATATTCTAATTTTAAAAACTTTTATTTTTCTAAGCAAAAGCATGATAAAAAAAACCAGACCCGCTAATCCGAAAAACAACATCGAAAATTCATTAGAGTAAAATAATGCAATTACAATAATGGCGCCGAGGTCATCAATAATTGCTAATGCAGTTAAAAATATTTTTAAAGGTGCTGGCACTCTGCTACCGAGCAAAGAAAGTACGGCCAACGAAAAAGCGATGTCGGTTGCCATAGGAATTGCAAAACCATTTTGAGTTTCACTTCCTTCATTAAAAGCCAAATGAATCAATGCCGGTACAAGCATCCCTCCTACTGCTGCTACGATCGGCAGTATCGATTTTTTAACGTCGGAAAGTTCGCCTATATAGAATTCCCTTTCGATTTCGAGGCCTACCAGCAAAAAAAAGACAGTCATTAAACCATCGTTAATCCAAAATTCTAATGGTTTCGAAAACACTTCAAAATGCCAAAATTGTATGTAACTATTTCCAATTGAAGAGTTACTTATTAATAGTGAAAGCGCGGTACAAATTAGTAAAATGATGCCGGAAGCTTTTTCACTATTCGTAAATTCGGTGTAAAGTTTACGCAACATCATCGATCAAAAATAGTGATTCTATGAAATATCCGGCAATAACATATTGAGGTACACTTTTCTATCTTCAATTTTTTTTATTAAAGTAATTTAAAATATTTTATATTTTTAAAAAAATAATCAGCCAATCAATTAATATAAAAAAGAAATTAAAAAAAAATTCAACCCAAAAGTTGATTTTTACTTTTTAAAAGTAGAAAAACTGGCGGCAAGAGGTTGCGATATTACGCGATATTTGTTAAGCCAATGACCTAACTGAAGAATTAAAGTGAGGAGTTCCTTGTTATACAAACAACTAAAGTAATATCGTTTTAATTCATGTATTTAAAAATTATTGTGCACTCTTGTTTTTTCAGGGGGCGTTGTTAGCCGATCCAGCCAACAACTCGATTCAATAAACAAAAATGTACAAAGCGCCCGTAAATTAAGGTTTACTTCGGTACAGGAAATAAAAAATGGGCCTGAAATTAAAACGTTTATTAAAGAGTCAATTCAAAATGAAATTAAAAGCGCTTTACTATCATCAAAAGAATTACAAAAAGAGTTTGAAAGCTTAACGTCAAGGCAACAAAGTTTATGTTTACTGTTCTTCGCAAGTGCCAAACAAAGTAAAACTCGTAAAAGGCGGATAAAGGAGTATACTTCCAATATTTTAAATGGCAAGGGTTTAAATGATTAAAAAAGGCTCTGTTCAATTTCCGTTTAATAATAAGCCTAATATCCGGATAAAAATCTTATTATAACGGTTCGGGCACTGCTTTTTTAAAACTAATTTCATTTACTCCGGTAGTTAATCATGTTTGTGGCATATATGTTGCGGCTATAATTTTTACTTAAAAAAACGGCGGTTTTACCTTAAATATTTGTTTTTACAATATAAATGATATAAAATTAGAGCTTATTAAACCTCATTAATTTTGTCAACCTATGCCAACAATAAACGATTTTTTTAAATACCCGTTGCCATATGGAAATGAACAAATAAAGGAGAATTGGCTGCAACAATCTTCTGGTGTCGTTCAAAGCGGATTATTAGACCACTCAACTCAATTTTTAACAGCGCTTCAAATAATTTATTATTCTCAAGACCCAAAAATGATAGTTTGGGGTAAGCAACATCACGTTTTTTTTAATTGTGCCGCTCAACAAACCTTTGGATTAGCCGCTATGTTGCAGGGCAAAAAACCTGATGCTGATTTAAATCCTGTCTTAGTCGCCGGTCTTAATTTTTTATCTCATGTTCAAAAAAATGTTCATTTAAATCAAATTACGCCACAAAGCATTCAGATTAAAGGTAAGGATTACAAAGTCCATTACTCACCTGTTGATTTCGAGCATAATGGTTTGCTTGCTTGCTTCGATACTTTAATGCTTAGCCAGAACACCGAAAACGATTTAACAAGTAAACAACGACTGGAAGTATTTGTAGAAACAAGCGAACTCGGAACTTGGGAATTGAATATAATAACAAATCATATGGAGGTTTCAAAAAGATACCTTCAGATTATGGGTTTCGCAGAAGATGAACTCTATAATCGGGAGGAGTTTATAAAACGGGTTCATCCCGATGATTTAAAGATGCGTGATAATGCCTTAGCGAGCGCGTTAAAAAGCGGGATTATCAACTTTCGGTCGAAGTTTCTTTGGCGGGATGGTTCACTACATTGGTTTGAAGCAAAAGGGAAAGTTTTGTACGACAGCGCACAAACGCCTCTCAAAATGGTGGGAACGGTTCGCGACATTACATCCGAAAAAAAACACAAGCAATGCATTGAAGAGAATGAGCTAAGGTTACACACTACCGCCCTTTCAAGTGAACTCGGAACTTGGGAATATGATCCGTTAACCGGAACAATGAGATGGGACGAAGCCTCTCGGAAATTATTTGGTGTTGACCCAGAGACTGAAATTACTACAGAATTATTTATGAACAAGATCCACCCGGATGATCGCGAAGCTGCATTAAGCAAAATGCAAGATGCGCTCAACCCGGATATAAATAGCACTTATGATATGGAGTACCGAACCGTAGCTTGGCCAAATGATGAAGTAAGATGGATACATGCTAAAGGAAAGGCGTTTTTTAATGAACATAATATTCCTTTTCATTTTTCTGGCACCGTGCTCGATATAACCGAGAAACGTGGTGCGCTGGAAGAGTTAAAGGAAAATGAGCAAAAGTTTCGGTTGCTTGCTAACTCAATGACGCAGTTTGTTTGGACTAGTGATGAAAACGGTAATCTTAATTATTTTAATCAGTCGGTTTATGATTACTCGGGGTTAGCGCCGGAAAAAATAAATGCTGAAGGTTGGCTCCAAATTGTTCACCCCGACGAGCAACAACTAAACATTGATAAATGGATTGAGTCTGTAACCACCGGAAAGGATTTCTTGTTTGAGCACCGGTTTAAACGTTATGATGGTGAATACCGTTGGCAATTGAGTCGCGCCATGGCACAAAAAGACGCTTACGGTAAAATACAAATGTGGGTAGGTACCAGCACGGATATCCATGATCAAAAAACTTTTGCTCGCGAACTGGAACATAAAGTGGAGGAACGTACAAATGATTTACAACTTGCAAACAAAGAACTAGCGCGTAAAAATGAAGAGTTAGCTTCGTTTGCCTATGTTTCGAGCCACGATTTACAAGAACCTTTACGAAAAATACAAACTTTTGCTGCACGCATTTCTGAAAAAGAAATCCTGACAGATGCAGGGAAAGATTATTTTGCACGGATGCAAAACGCGGCACAACGCATGCAACTTTTAATAGAAGATTTGCTTGCATACTCGCGAACAACTACTGGCGAAAAGGTTTTTGTAAAAACTGATCTACACCAAATTTTAACTGAGGTAACAACCGATTTGGAACAAGTTATAAAAGAAAAAAAAGCAGTGATAATTTCCGAAAATTTACCTGAAATAAATTGTATTCCTTTTCAATTCAGGCAACTGTTTACAAATATTATTTCAAATGCATTAAAATTTTCAAAGGCTGGTGTAGATCCCGAAATTCGTATTTCTTCGGAATTAGTAAACGACCCTTTACAACTGAGCGAAAACGAAATTCAAAAACAATGTTATCAAATAATAATTTCCGATAACGGAATAGGATTTTCTCCAGAATATAATTCCCGCATCTTTGAAGTATTTCAGCGTCTTCATGGTAAACACGAATATAAAGGAACGGGCATTGGCTTGGCAATTTGCAAAAAAATAATGGATAACCATAACGGTTCGATCACTGCCGTTGGCAATCCAGACGTTGGTGCTACATTTCGCATCACAATTACTAAAAATTAGGGTTTTATGTATTTTCTAAAATAAAAAACCATTCCGAATTAACGAAATGGTTTCTCCAAAAAATAATCTAATCCAAAAACTATTTGTGCATTACTACAGTATTTACTACATGTATTACACCGTTACTTTGGTTTACATCTTTAATCGTTACCATTGATGTACCGCCTTTTTCGTCAGTTAGTATTAAATCTTTTCCTTTCATGGTAGCAGTTAACATACCACCTTGTACGGTTTTTAATTCTGCTTTACCATTTCCTTTTTTTATTAACGCTGCTATATCCGAAGAACTGAATTTTCCTGATACCACATGGTAAGTTAAAATGTTAGTTAATGTAGCTTTGTTTTCAGGCTTAACTAAAGTTTCTACAGTTCCTTTAGGCAATTTATCAAATGCTGCGTTTGTTGGTGCAAATACTGTAAAAGGGCCGGCACTTTGTAAAGTTTCTACCAAACCTGCAGCTTTAAGTGCCGCTACTAAAGTTGTATGGTCTTTAGAATTAACCGCATTTTCAACAATGTTTTTTGATGGGTACATTGCTGCTCCACCAACCATTACCGTTTTTTCTTTTGAATCCATTTTTTGTTGTGCAAAAGCTCCTTGAGATAAAAGTGTTGCACAAGCCAATACTGCCATTTTTGAGATAATTTTCATAATTTATTTTTTATAGGTTTTGGTTTATATACGCCTAAAGTATGAATTTGGATTTACAAATAAACATAATGACAAAATATTTTTTAAAAAGGCAAATCTTCGCAATTTAAATAACGCGCCTACTTACTGTAGAACCCCGTTTACCAAAGATTTCCATTGATGTTTTTGAGGATTGAGGTACACCATTAAAGAGCTTAATTTATTTTGTAGAGTCGAAATTGCCGAACCGTTGGCTTGTTTATGCGGGAATTTTTTGGTTTCCATTTCAAGAACACTCACAAAGGAACCTTGCCGACTAACCATAAAAATGCATTTAAGGGGCACAAAATCTTCAATTTTAGTAACGTTTACTTCCTCAGTATTAAATCCGAACTCCTCTGTATCTTTCAATAAATTTTTTTCGCTTATAAACCCTGTTATTTTGTAATATGAATATGTTTGAATGTTACCTACCTGAGGCGCATGAAAACGAACCTTAATAATGTTCCCTGATGCAGGCTCGGACGAATCAATTGAATTGCCTTCAAAATCCGTTAAATGAAATTCTGCGGGCGAATTTCCACATAATAGTGTCCAATTATTAATGTCGTTTAATCTGCGTTTTGCCGTTTCAAAGCGTACAATTGCCTCGTGCCTTGTGGTTGCCTCTATCTTCTTCTCCGTGTCCTTCAAGCGGAATACGCGATTCAATGTTCGACTGGCTGTATTTGGAGTATGTATCATGGGTATGGATTTTAAATTTCCGATAAAAATTAATTTCAACTATTGTACCCGCTTAACACCACTTTTTTAAAAAATATGTATGGCATATTAATTTATGAGTAAATGAAAATCTCGTACCATGAACAGTTTACAAAATAATTCACATTTCACTCCATGCAAAGTTTGTTTACAAACCTGCGACACGTGCATCAAATTGATTAAATCATATAATGAATCAAAAAAAAGTGTTTTAAAGTTGGGCAATTACCTGATGCGCGATAATCCTCATAATTATGGAATTAGCAATTTTTTAAATGCATAAAATAATTTATTGGTAAACTCGCTAACTTTATTTAATTTATTGGCACTAACTGAAAAATCAGGCAGAACTAAAATCGATTATGGACTTATTTCGCCTTATTGATTTTAAGTCTTGATTATATAATTAAAGTCGAACCGAGGATGTTATAGATCACGAAATTTTAAGCCAAACTTCTCAATTTGAAGAATTTTTTCTACAGTACTATTTAAAAAAGTATCACAACGAGTATTTAATTTGCATGAAAAAAATTAATCTGCATTCAAAAAACCTTTGGAAGGTCACAAAAAAAACCGCTAAAGCCTGGATGGCCGCCGATCCTTTTCGACAGAGCGCGGTGATTGCCTATTACGCCATTTTTTCAATTCCTGCGCTGTTGGTAATTATTATAACCTTGGCGGGATTTGCATTTGGTAAAGAAGCTGTGCAAGGCGAAATTTCCAGTCAGATAGGATCCGCAATTGGATCTGATGCTGCCGATTCTGTAGAAGAAATGATCGCTAAAGCAGGGGCACAAAAAAATTCAATTTGGGCTACTATTATAAGTGTTATTACCTTAATACTTGGAGCAACAGGCGTTTTTGCCCAACTGCAAATTTCTTTAAACCAAATTTGGGAAGTAAAAGTTACCGCTAAAAAGAAATGGTTAAAAAGTTTGAAAGATCGTTTGTTTTCCTTTGGGCTCATCATTTCGATCGGGTTTTTGTTACTGATCTCGTTACTTCTAAGTACAGGATTATCTGCATTTAGCGAATGGATAAAAGTTCATTTACCCGATTTTATGTTGTATGTCTTTCAACTGTTAAATTTCGTAATATCATTTGGTGTGGTGGCTGTTTTATTTGCCATGATGTTTAAAATTTTACCTGACGCCCGAATACAGTGGCGAGACGTTTGGATTGGAGCAATTGCTACTTCGCTCCTATTTGTGATTGGTAAGTTCGCTTTGGGCTTTTATTTTGGAAAAGCAAATCCGGGTTCTACCTATGGTGCGGCCGGCTCAATTGTATTAATTATGTTATGGGTTTCATACTCTTGTATGATTGTATTTTTTGGAGCTGAATTTACAAAACAATTCGCCGTATTCAACGGCAGGAAAATAGAACCTGCTAACGATGCCGTGAAAATTGAGTTGCCAGCCGATGAGGAATTACTGGCAGAAAAAAAGGAAGCAACCAAACAGGCAAAATAGTTTATGTATGTAAAACGTTGGCGGAATTAATTATTAATTAATTTGCTAAAAACTCAAATCGAAAAGTATTTTTAATTCATTAACTGTTGCAACTCTGTTTCTATACGCTTGCAACTAACCAACATTGGTTTGTGGCTTATTTCAATGTTTATTTGATTTAGAACAATAGAATAAACGCCCTCAATTTTCCCCAATGATGTAGTAATATGAAAATTACCGTTTTGATCGTCGCCCTTTAAATTTCCTCCTGCCTTTGTAATTCCGACTCGCGCGCGTTCAATGAGATCGGAACCGTCACCATTAAATTCAATAAAAAAATTACAATTTGCCATTATGTTTAATGTTTCAAAATAAATATCACTGCTATCAAACATACACATAATTTTATAGCAATATGGGTGTAGATAAATTTGGCCAAAATAAATCGTATTAAAAAATAGGCGTCATTTTCTCAAATTTTATGGCTTAAATAGTTCGGAATCGAAATTGATTGGTAATATATAAAAAACCATGGATTCAACAGCTAACGTCAATGCCAAACTTACTTCGGGAAACCATCTTCCTTATTGGGTAGGTTCCACAACACCTATTATGTTTTCCAAGTTAACCGAAAATAAATATACAGATGTAGTTATTGTTGGTGGTGGCATAGCAGGCGTTACCATTGCTTATTGTTTAAGCAAAGCCGGCAAAAAAGTTATATTAATTGAAGATGGATTCATCGGAAGTGGAGAAACCGGCAGAACTACTGCGCATTTGGCTTCTGCGCTTGATGACCGTTATTATGAACTTGCAAACCAATTTGGCAAAGAAAATACCAAACTCATTGCTGAAAGTCATACACTGGCAATAGATTTTATTGAACAAACAATTGCCTCGGAAAATATTGATTGTGATTTTACCCGGTTAGATGGGTATCTTTTTTTACATCCCACGGATAAAGCGCAACATCTCGAGGATGAACTTAACGCGACGCAAGCGGCGGGTTTAAAAACTAGCTTTACAAACATCGTTCTCGGTGACGGAACCCATAAATCAATTGTATTTCCTAACCAAGCGCAATTTCACCCTTTAAAATATATAGCTGCTTTATGCGATGCAATTAAAAAAAGCGGGTGCGAAATTTATACAAGCACGCGTGCTAAAAAAATAGATGATAAAGGCATCACCACCAGCGATGACTTTACAGTTGAAGCTCAACATATAGTAGTTGCAACCAACAGCCCTGTAAACAATAGGTTTGTTATGCATCTAAAACAATATCCTTACCGCACGTATGTAATAGGTGCAAAAATTAAAAAAGGAGTGTTACCCAAAGCGCTCTGGTGGGATACAGGGAATTTCGAGATGAACTCTGAAATGGCACCATACCATTATGTACGAACACAATACTTGGATACCGAATATGACCTTTTAATTGTAGGTGGTGAAGACCATGCAACGGGTTTAGCGGATGCTGAAAAGTTGCCGGAGGAGAAACGATATTCAATACTCGAAATTTGGACAAAAAAACACTTTCCGCAAATTGAAGAAGTGATTTATAAATGGAGCGGTCAGGTGATGAAACCAATGGATTGCCTAGCTTACATAGGCCGTAATCCTTTAGATAAGGATAACGTATTTATTGTTACCGGTGATTCGGGAAACGGGATGACACATGGTACCATTGCTGGAATATTAATTACGGACTTAATAACAGGAAAAAAGAACCCGTGGGAAAAATTATACAGCCCATCGCGATTTAATATTTTTAAATCAGGAAAAACGTTTATTAAAGAATTGGTGGGAACAATGATCGCGCATATCAAAACTAAACCACACCATCTTGAAACTACAGGACTTAAAGATATACATCCTGATGAAGGAAAAATTATTGAATTTAATGGTGAAAAATTTGGTGCTTACCGCGATTCAAATGATAACATACATTTTGTAGCGGCCGAGTGTACTCATTTAGGTTGCCTTATAAAATGGAACAACGACGAAAAAAGTTGGGATTGCCCGTGCCACGGAAGTCGGTTTAATCACGAAGGAAAAGTTTTAAACGGCCCGGCAATTAAAAATTTGGATTATCACACACAAAATAAAACAACAATTAATAATTTATAATAAACCATCCCATGAAACATAAAGATCTCACACTACATCCCGAAGATTTCGAAAATATAAGCTACTGGACTCACAAATGGGGCGTTACCGCTAGGCAAGTAAATTATGCGATACTTGATACAGGCAGTTTAAAAGTAAACGACATTAAAAATTATCTTAGAAAAGATATTTGGTATTACTCGCCTGTTACAGGATTAATAAATTTATTTAAAGCAAAATTTGGCAGTATAAATTAACGCAGAGAAAATGCAAAGGAATATTTATGTTACAACTTGATCAATTAAAACTTTCGAATAAAAAAATAAAAACCATTTTACACGATTCCGAAAAAAGCACTGCTTCAGTAAACTTATTGTGCATGTACGGTAACAAATCCGGGATTAACCGCATAAAAAAACGAAAACATTTTATTTACATTTCCGAAAAAAAACATATAGAAGATCAAAAAAGTTTAGGACGCATCAAAAAATTAATAATACCACCGGCATGGCAGAATTTATGGATATGTGAGGCACGCAACGGCCATCTGCAAGCTACGGGAATTGATATAAAATTAAGGAAACAATACAAATATCACACGCTTTGGAATTCGTTGCGTAACAACACCAAATTTTGCAGACTACATCAATTCGGCAATTCTATAGCAGCCATACGGCGGAAAATTGAGAAATATCTGGCGTTAAGCGGCCTTCTATTGCAAAAAGTTTTGGCTGCTGTTGTATGTATAATGGAGCGCATGAGCACACGCGTTGCAAACAGCATGCACGAAAAACTGTATGGGTCGTTTTGGTTAAGAACATTTAAGGATCAGCACATAAAAATAACCCGTAACAATATGCAGTTTTCGTTTGTTGGAAAAAAACGGGTACCGCATAAAATCAGTCTAGCCAGCAAACGGCTTGAGAAAATTGTGCAAGAAGGGCAATGGATTAGTACACCATATTACTGATTACAAACATTGATTGAGCGCAGAAGAAAAATTGCTTATGAAAATTTTGGAAGAAGAAGGACTAACTTTAAAATAAAATTATGAGACCCATTTGGACAGGTGCTATTGGTTTTGGTTTGGTAAATATACCGGTAAAATTATACAGTGCTACTGAAACAACCAACATCGCTCTTGACATGCTCGATAAAAAAGATAATTCGAACATACACTTTATGCGTGTGAATAAAAAAACGGGAAAAGAAGTAAAATGGGAAAATATTGTAAAGGGATTTAAGTTACCTAATGATAACTATGTGGTGCTATCTGATAAAGATTTTGAAAGCGCCAATGCAAAAAAAACGCGAAGTATCGATATATCAACTTTTGTAAAAGAGGATGAAATTGAAAGCATGTATTATGAAATACCTTACTATCTTGAACCCGATAAATCGGGTATACGCGCATATGCTTTACTCCGCGAGGCACTTTTAAAAACCGGTAAAGTTGGCATTGCTACTTTTGTAATGCGCAATAAAGAAGGGCTCGCCATATTAAGAGCAAATGATAAAGTTATTGTTTTAAACAGGATAAGGTTTGAAGAAGAAATTCGCGATCCTGCTGAGCTAAATTTGCCTGAAAAAACTGAAGTGAAAGCTCCCGAGCTCAAAATGGCTATTACATTAATTAATCAGCTATCCGAAAAATTTGATATCAGTAAATATAAAAACACTTACACGGAAGACTTAATGAAGCTGATAAAAGCAAAAGCCAAAGGTGTAAAAACCAAGGAGCCGAGTTTAAAAGTTGTACATAGTAACACGAAAGATATCATGGAACAATTGAAAGCTAGTTTAACTTCTAAACCAGTAAAGCATAAAAAAGCTTCCTAAATGTTGGGGAAATTAATCCTCAATGTATAAATCGACTTTATATTAAAAATATTAAAATTGTTTGTTTGTTAAAAATACGGAATGGCACATTATTATCTATATTTCCAAAAAACTTCAAATTAAAACACCTTAAATAATATGAAAGAAACTTTGTCATTACCCTATTACCTGAAAAGTGCCCAAATAATAATGGGACTACTCGCGTTTTTTTATATTATGTATATAGGTCACGATGTTATTGCGCCTTTAATTTTTTCTACCATACTTGCTATACTTTTAAACCCGGTCGTAAATTTTTTGTCGCGCAAAATTAACCGTGTCATTTCTATTTTTATTGCCGTAGTATTGGCCATGGCACTGGTAACAGCTTTATTTTATTTTATAGGGTCGCAACTTGCAATGTTCAGCGAATCGTTTCCTTTGCTAAAACAAAAATTTACGGAATATTTTAAAGATTTAATTGCGTGGGTTTCCGAAACTTTTAATGTTAGCAAACCGAAAATAAAAGCGTGGATCGACAAAACAAAAAGTCAGGGAGTTGAAGGTGGTGGTTCCGTTATTGGTCAAACACTTTTATCGGCTTCCGGGGCTTTGGTGGTAATATTACTTATCCCCGTTTATATTTTTCTTATTCTATTTTATAAACCTTTATTGCTCGACTTTATAGCGATGTCTTTTGCATCATCAAAACATGCAACCGTAGCCGAAGTGCTATTAGAAACACGTAAATTAATACAAAGTTATTTGGTGGGTTTGTTGCTAGAAGCGGCTTTGGTTGCAACATTAAATTCGGTTGGGTTATTAATAATTGGAGTGCAGTACGCTATTCTCCTAGGAATAATAGGCGCAATTTTAAATTTGATACCTTACATTGGCGGTATCGTTGCCATTTCGTTGCCGATGATTGTTGCACTTACAACACAGTCGTCGGGCGCGGCCGTAGCAGTTTTAATTTTATATTGCGTGGTGCAGCTGTTAGATAACAACTTCTTTGTACCTAAAATCGTTGCTTCCAAAGTGAAGATTAATGCATTGATATCGATTATTGTGGTATTGATTGGTGGTGCGATTTGGGGTGTTGGCGGTATGTTTTTAGCGTTGCCACTTACAGCCATTGTAAAAGTAATTTGCGATAAAGTTGAAGGATTAAAATCACTAGGTTTTTTATTGGGCGATACAATGCCGGTAATTGGAAATAATTTATTGAATTTTAGAAAACTTTCGCAAAACAAAAAATAATTCATGAAAGATCCACAGGTTAAAACACCGTTAATAAAGCGCGTTTACCAATTGCTGTTGGTTATTGCTCTTATTCCAATTTTAGCGTATGCGGTGTTTTGTGGCATTAATATCCGCAAGTACTCTCACGAACGAGCTGTTATCCGAAAAGATTACAGCGAGATGAACAATATACAGTATGGGCTACTTTCTGTAGATGCTTGGAAGAGCAACATTTTAGAAATTGTAGACACACAAATACAACAATTTGAATTTAGTAGCGAGCAGGAAGACACTCTAAAAAAAGAGTTGAATAAAATTTTGGGGGCACTTGTAAATAAGGCCGAGAATATGGTCACAAAAAAGCAAACAACGTTTAAAGGAAAAATTACAAAGTTTGCGGTGAAAAATTTTGTGGATGTTGAAGGCTACAAAAAAAGGATGCCCGAATTCAGTCAAAAAATTATTGATGAATTAAAAAAGCCTGAAAGTAAGGAGCGTATACGGTTTTTAGCACAAGATAAGTTAAATGAATTTGCTGAAGCCACACACGATAGCGTTAACAATAAACTCAAACTCCAAATTATTATGTCAACCTATCATGCAAGCGACATTAAACAATTTAATCAATTCGTAGAAAGACGCATCAACGAATTGCAGGAGCAAACGTACCTAAATACATTTATTTTAATTGGATGCCTTACTGTGTTTTTAATTTTATGGGTGATTTTTAGAAATAGAAAAAATATGTACACGCCGTTATTTACCATGTCGGTATTGATGGCCTTAATCGTTTTGGCTATTGGTTTAATGGCGCCGATGATAGAGATAGATGCCCGAATTAAAGAATTGAATTTTGAATTGATCGGAAAACATTTAATATTTAATGATCAGGTGATTTTTTACCAAAGTAAAAGTATTTTGGATGTGGTCCATATTTTAATAGCGGCCGGCAAACCCGATTCGATTTTTGTAGGAATATTAATTTTAATTTTTAGTGTACTATTTCCGGTAACCAAGCTCATTTCAACTAAAATATATTTATTAGGGAACGAAAAATGGAAAAAAAATAAAATCATCTATTTCTTTGCTTTTAAATCCGGTAAATGGTCGATGGCGGACGTAATGGTTGTTGCTATTTTTATGTCGTATATTGGTTTTAAAGGCATTTTGGAAAATCAAATGGCGCACTTAAACATTAAAACAAAATCTCTCGCAACTATTGCTACAAACGAAACATCGTTGCAGCCTGGCTTTATTTTATTCATCGCTTACGTTATATTTGGTTTGATACTGGGAGTAATCCTTAAAAAAATAACATCGGAGGAACCGTTGGGAGGCCGTTTAAAATACTACGCACAAAAGCTTCAAATAAATAAAATATTTCTTAAGAATAAAAAACAGGAAGCGATTAAATAAACATTAATTTGGAGTGTATTTTTTAATCAAATCAACAACGCCCTGAACTTTGATTGGTTTGATTAAATAATGAACATTGTGACGATTATCGGTGTGTGGCGAATCAGGGTTAGCACTAATTTTAATAATGTGAATACTTTCATTGGTCGCTAAAATATCATTTGCTTTTTCCCATCCTAAACCGTCTGGCAAATTATTATCAATGATTACCCAATGCGGCTTGTTTCCCAAAATACCGTCGAAACCGTCTTTTACTGTATGATAATAATTTACTACATAACCTTGCGCTCTGAGCATCCCAGACAATAAAAAACATAGATCCGCCTCATCATCAATTATTAAAATCTTAATTAATTCATTTTCCATATGCTGAGTATAAATATCTACAATTAAAAATTTAATCCACAAATTTATTTCACATTAATCCAATTACTACTGTAATAGTGTGGCATTAATTTATAAATGTGAACGTATATACAATACAATATAAATATAAACCAATTAAAAAATTAAGATCATGACAAGTGGTGCAAAAACAATTTTAGGCCTTTTAGCTGTTGGTGCAGCGGGCGTAGCAGTAGGTATGTTATTGTCTCCTGATAAAGGAACTAACATCCGCCAATCAATTAAAGATACAATAGGCGATTTAACTGAAAAACTAACAGACTTAATCGCTGAAGGAAAAGAAAAGCTAGCTGATGTTACTGAAGAAATTACTTCACACGCATCGAACATTAAAAAAGAAGTTAAAGCGGGTACAGAAAGTACTAAACAAGCTTTATCTTAAATTTTAATTCCGGTACCCTTGAGTACCGGAATTTTTTACACCTTTACAAAAATAGATATAATGGAAAAAGTAGGAGAAATAGTAAACAACCTTTATACAAACACTCAGGAGTATGTTGAGTTACAAGCTAAATCAGCCAAACTCGAAATCTATGAGCGTATTACAACGCTTATCTCAAGCGGCATAACTGGCGGATTTATTGCTTTATTCGGACTTTTTTCCTTTCTATTTATCAATTTTGGATTTGCCTATTATTTAAGCGATAAATTTGATTCGCGAACTATGGGTTTTTTCTCGGTAGGCGGATTTTACTTTTTAGTTTTAGGACTTTATATTTTAATTAAAGATAGAGTTTCGAAAAACAAGATTAAAAATGCAATCTTACTTAAAGTAAGTAAAACAATGGACGATTTCGACCAGCTTTTAAAAGAGCAGGATATTGTTCATGCGGCAGTTGCGCACAAATCAAATGAATTAAAACAAAATTTCACCGAATTAAAAGATAAAATACAAGAAGTTAAGGACGATGTGGCTAAGTTTAAAGGTAAATTTATAAAAGATGAAAACGCTACCGTTGGCCCTAAAATACCGCGTGCTGCAATGACTTCTGTTCTCGATTTTGTTTTAAAAAATATAGTGCTGAAAAATTCGGGTTTCCTGATACGAAACGTTATCCCGGTAGTTGCGAATACTCTTTTAACTTCAATGGTGTTTAATGAGGATAAAAAGACCAGTTTAGTAGAGAATATTAAACTAAAAATTTCTAAATTTCTTTAGTGATTAACAGCTAAAGCTTTAAAGATTTTTACTAGTTCAATTAGTTTCTCAAAATTCGATTGCTTCACAAAAAAATCGTTTACGCCAAGTTCCTTACATTTATTTTTCTCAATATCATTATTGCTTGTAGTGAAAATAATAGTAGCAAAATTTTTTTTAAGCGATAATTCTTTAATAGCTTCCGTCCCGTTTTTCTTAGGCATATTTAAATCTACCATCAACAATGATGGTAGATTTTTTAATTCACCTGATTCGATTCGATTCGAATAAAATGATCAATCAGCTCAATTCCATTTGTAACGAATGTTATGCTTAGATTATTTCCAATTTCTCTAAACGCCGAAGTCAACAAAAACCGATCATCTTCATCGTCTTCAGCAATTAAAATATAGTTCGTTTGCACAATTCAAATATACTAAAAGTAGGATTTTGGGGAAATATTTGTGCAGCAAATTGCCCAGAATCAAGCCATTTCCACTATTTTAAGTTCAAAATCTCGAAATGGAGATGGCATCTTTTTAGCATTGTAGATGTAATTAAATTCTAATTAAATTAAAAATGAAAAAATCAGTTATCGCTATTATAGCCCTAGTTACTTTAAGTCTTGCTTCATGCAAAAAAGATTATACATGCGAATGTAAAAAAACAAGAACAGGTGGTTCTTCTACTCTTACCACAGACGATGGTAAATACACTTATAAAGACACCCGTGCACGTGCCGAATCACGTTGCCAGGATCAGGAAAGTACAGGAGCGGACGGGTTTGGAAACTACACCAGAGATTGTGAGATTAAATAATCCTAACACTTTATTAATAAAAAAACGCTTTTTTTCAAAAGCGTTTTTTTTATGAGCAATAAATTATTTAGATTGAATTTCTGATTTTAAATTGTGCTTTTCCACCGCTTCATCAATTGAATGCGTTGTATGTAAATCTTTCTCTTTAGACGAAAGCGCCGCGAGTTTCACATAATACGTTTTTAATACTTCTATTTCATCTGAAGTAAGATCTTCGATATCGATCAACCTGTTGCTTGCCATTTTATTACAGGCAATAAGCTCATTTAGTTTCAAATGTAAAGCCTTGGTATCCTTATTTTGCGACTGCTGAATAACAAAAACCATTAAAAAAGTAATAATTGTTGTACTTGTATTTATTACTAATTGCCATGTATCTGAAAAATTGAAAATAGGTCCGGATAAAGCCCATATTAGTATAACAATAAAGGCGATCGCAAAAGCGAAAGGGCTGCCTGTAGCAGAAGTAACTTTTGTTGAAAAGGAATCGAATGATTTTTTCATAGTGTATGTTTTCTGGATTTTCAATTAAATTTTTACGTTTTTTTCAGCAATCGGAAAGCTTTTTTCGCGATACTTTTTATTAGATACGGGTTTACGTTCAATATAATATTGAAACGGTTTTGAAAGATTGTAACGCATTATGTTTTTCCGGGAATTACTTTCTCAATATATTCAACCCGTACCGAAAACTTATTTGGGTGTATGCCATGGCCGTGTTTAAGCGCATATAATTTTGTAAATTCTGCTCCAAAATATAAAAGTATGGATGAATAATATATCCACAATAATAAAATAATTACCGAACCTGCCGCCCCATAAGCACTCGCACTGCTCGAACTGGCAAGGTAAATTCCAATCAAATATTTTCCAAGTAAAAATAGTAACGATGTAAACAACGATCCAACCCATGCGTCTTTCCACTTTACCACAGAATCTGGCAAATATTTAAAAATTACTGCAAATAAAAGCGAGATAATAAACAGTGCTACCGAGTTGTTTACTATAACTATTATAAAAGTTGTATCGGGCAAGTAAGTATTTAATTTAGCGTTTAAAATGCCAATTATTGTACTTGCCAATAATGAAACGACCATCAAAAAGCCTATAGAAACCACCATTGCAAAAGACAACAAACGGTTTACAAGATATTTAACAAGTCCTTTTTTTGGTTTTGCTTTTAATCCCCATATTTTATTAATGGTTGATTGTATTTCGCCAAAAACACCTGTAGCGCCAATTATAAAAACCATAACCCCTACAACCGTTGCAAGTACATTATTTTTACGTAAAGTTGTATGTTTTAGCATATCTTGTATTTGCAAAGCCGCTTCGTTACCGACAATACTGTTTATTTCCTCAAATAAATGCCCTTCAATGGCCGCCCTTCCAAAAATAATACTGCCAATCGATATCGCCATTATTAACATGGGCGCAACAGAAAATATGGTGTAATAGGAGAGCGAGGCGCTGTATTTTAAAACATCATCATTTATAAAATGAACGCCGCTGTCTTTTATAAGAACGAAAAAATTTTTAGTTCGTTTTTTTATCTTGTATTTTATAAGATTCATTGTAATGATTGAAAGGCCTACGTCTATGCAAATGTATTAAAACAAACTTGTTAATGGCTCTTGCGGGGAAATTTTTACCCGTTGTATTTAAAGGTAAACATAAATTCGTAGTAATAGGCGTGTAAAAACTCAATATTGCAGGAACAATAATTTCAATACAGCGTAATATGGAAACAGACAAAACCATTAACAAATACATCTACGCATTTTTTATTTTATCGCTTGGAGTTTTTATTTTTTTTGGATTGCACGAGTTACTGAATGCGTTTTTAGGAAGCGTTGTATTTTATGCGCTCTTTAAAAATTTTATGCATTTTTTAACCCGCAGGCGGAAATTTAAACGTTCGTTTTCCGCAGTTATTATCATCCTCATTTCTTTCGTTATTGTGGTTTTGCCAATATCAATTTTACTTGTTATGCTTTTTAATAAAGCCGGGCAAATGGCAGGTCATCCCGAAGTGCTTTCACAATACGTTGATAAATTTACAGTTAAACTTAAATCACTCCCTTTTGATGTTAGCGCCGATAGTTTAGGCGTAAAAGTAAAGTCATACCTTGCCGCGCATTTAGGAGGCCTGTTAAGTACATCTTTAAGCACTATTGGAAGCGTATTGATGATGTATTTTTTTCTGTATTTTTTACTCATCAACACCAACTCAATGGAAGCACGCATTGTGCATTTTCTCCCGTTTAAAAAGTCAAAAATATTGCTCTTTGGTAAAGAGCTCGTTGATCAAACCTACAGTAATGCAATTGGAGTGCCGTTGGTTTCGGTGGCGCAAGGAATATGCGCTTACTTGTGCTATAAAATTGCCGGTGTTAACGATGCCGGGCTTTGGGCAATATTAACAGGTTTTGCTTCTATTATTCCTTTAATTGGTACGGCTTTAATTTGGCTTCCGGTTGCCTTAGTTTTATTTGCCGATAATCGTTTTTGGCAAGGAGCCTTTGTAAGTGTTTACAGCATCATTATATTAAGTAATATTGATAATCTCGTTCGTATGATTGTGTCGAAAAGAGTTGGAGATGTGCACCCTGTTATTACAGTGTTAGGGGTAATTATTGGCTTGCAGTTTTTTGGTTTGCCGGGCTTGGTTTTTGGACCACTTATCATTTCCTATTTTATTATTTTACTTAAATTATTTTACATGGAATATTCTCAAAAACCCATAACAGTGCTACCTGAACCTCAATATAAATTTGAAACCAACGTTATTAAATTACTTTTAAAACAACTCGACAATCTAAATCCAATAAGTCCTCCGCGTAAACAAAATATAAAATGAAATATATATTGATTTTCATTTCTGTACTCGCTTTCAATTCACTTTTTTCTCAAAAAAAATACAGTCGAAAACAGTTTCGCATAGATTCGTTAAAAATAGTGCGGCCAAGACTGGTACGACCACAGGTTCGTCTTGATAATAAAACGCTTTTTTATCAAGGAGAAGTATATAACATTAACGGATTTGATTTTGGAGCGATAATTAAAGAGAAAATAAGACTTACTTTGGGGTACTATTATTTAAACGATTTTTTAAATGATCATGTACGTTCCAATAATACGTTCGACAGACATTTAAATTTAAAATACGGCAGTTTAAACGCTGAATTTATTTATTTAAACACGCGATTTTTTACGTTAGGGATTCCATTCGAATTTGGGTTCGGCGGTAACACTCTACGTTATAAAATTGATTTGGCTGATGAAAATTACCAAACAACTTCGGGTTTTGTATCGTCTTTAGATGTGGGTTTATCCGGAACTTTCAAACCAATAAGGTGGATAAATGTAAGATTGGTTGCCGGCTATCGTAAAACATTAATTAATCAGGTTGATGATTTAAAATTTGAAGGGGCACTTTTATCGTTTGGTATTGGCGTAAACATTAGAGAAGTTAGTAAAGACATCCGAATGTTTGCTTTGAAGAAAAAATATAAGAGATTGGGGAATCCACTTGATACAGCGGTTGACCTGATAACCGACTAAAGTTTTTCCCCTCATTCATCGAAAAAAAGCAGTAAACCCTTAAAAATTTTAAACCCAATAACGTAAAGCAAAATAAGTAACTAAACCCATGGCAGTAAACGTTAAGAAAAATACAATCATAAACACATTAATTCCGAATTCCGCAATAAAGTATCGGATGGGTTGTTGTATTGTTTGATCAATAACATTTAAAATCTGTTGCCATGCTCCGCGTTCATTCCGTATATAATCGCGTGCGCCATGTTTTATAGCATCCACTGCAAGCGCCACATTTTCATCGGATGATAAAATAATTACTTCAGTACGCGGATTTTTTTCTTTTACCTTTTGTAACATGTCGATGCCAGCAATTCCTGTATGGGAACTTTCTTTTAGGTAATCGTCTACCACTACCAAGTCCACATGTTCGTTAAGCATGCGAAGACAGCTCCGACTATTGAAAAAAAGTGAAATAGTTAACCTTTCACCAAATCGTTTTTTAAGATAGCGACGTAATTTACCGGCCACCATTACATCATCATTTAAGATGAAAACATTTAAACTGGTATTCATAACGTTAAATTTTAGTATTAATTAAAATGCTTTAATTCCGAGTCGGCCAAATAAGAGTTAAAATGGCAACAACTACTATTATCACCAATACAATCCACCAAACCGTATGTGCTTTAAAAGCTCCGCCTACGGAAACTCAGTTTTGGAGTGCAAAAAGCAATATAGCAATTATCGAATATAGCAATGCATTTTTCCATGTAAATGAGTTTGTAATAATTACTGCAATTATGATTCCATCACGCGCATCCTGAAAAGTGATAAGTATACAACATTCAATGAGTAAAAAGTAGAATTTTATACACGCCAAAAACGCTTCAGTTAAAAAGCGCTACGGTAAAATGAAAAATGAAAAGATTATGCCGCTTTCCTAAAATTTTTGCTCGGAATATTCAATTCTTCACGGTATTTGGCTACAGTACGGCGGGCGATGCTGTATTTTTTTTGAATTAGTTGTTTCGCTATTTCTTCATCACTTAACGGGTTCGATTTGTCTTCGGCCGATACACATTCCATTAATATTTTCTTCACCTCGTTGGTACTAACTATTTCTCCGGTAGTAGTACTTAAACCTTCAGCAAATAAGCCTTTCATCAATATAGTGCCATAAATAGTTTGAATATATTTACTGTTTACAATACGCGAAATAGTGGAAATATCAGAATTAATTTCCTTAGCAATGTTTTTTAGGATTAAAGGCTTCAGGTCAGATTCTTCACCGGTAATAAAATATTTTTTTTGATGCTTAACGATTGCTTTGGCAACTGTTACCATTGTTTTTTCTCGCTGTTGCAATGCATCAATAAACCATTTAGCACTTTCAATTTTGTTTTTGATAAAACCCGATGCTTCACGCGCACTTTTATCTTTCGATTTTGAGTACGATTGTAGCATCTCAACATAACCTTCGCTAATTTTTAATGGCGGATGTTTAGATGAATTTAAAAACAATTCCACATTATCACCGGTTACTGAAACAGCAAAATCAGGTTGTATGGTAATAGCTTTACTCCCGCTTTCGCGTGAAGATCCTGCAGGTGCTGGGTTTAATCGCTTTATCTCGCTTAAAGCATCGCGCATATCTTCGTCGTCAAGTTTCAATGTTTTTTTAATCAATTCGAAATTTTTACCTGATAAAGCTTCCATGTAATTTTCAAGTATGGTAATAGCAGTATAAGTGTCTTTTGTTTTTTGCTTTTTTGATTTCAATTGTACGATTAAACATTCCTGCAAATTTTTACATCCCATTCCTATAGGCTCCAAAGTTTTAATTTTTGACAAAACTTCGTCAAGCTCTTCTTCCGTTACAAATGTGTTTTGCACAAAAGATAATTCATCCGAAATATCACTTAGCGTGCGGCGCAAATATCCATCACTTTCTAACGTATTAATTAAATAATAGCCTATTTCTTTTTGCTTATCCGTTATCGGTAACAATTTTAATTGATCGATTAGCGGCTCCGTAAAATCATGACTTTCTAAAAATACCTGCTCTCTTTTTTCATCTTCGTTAACATGGTTATTTGATTCGTATTTATAATCGTCGAGCGCGTCCTTGTCCATATAATCGGTGTAATCGTAATCTTCCCCTAATTTGCCTTCCGATACATTATCATCGTCACCATCGTTTTGCGTGTCCGCATCAGCATCATTATTCTCATCCGCATCTCCCGGAATTTCATCCATTTCATACTCAAGTGCAGGATTAATGGCCATTTCTGCAGCAATGCATTGTTCTAAAGCAACCGTTGGTAAAGATAACATGTTAAACAGCTGTATTTGCTGTGAGGTAAGTTTTTGAGTTTGCCTTTGAGATTGAGATTGAATAATTGCCATAACCTTATTTTGTATATTGATTTTAATTAAAAAAACCACATAGCAATTAAGCCATGTGGTAATTTTATTTATTTCGTTTTAGTAATGTGCCGCCTGCAATAAGCGTAATTAAAAACAATACGATGAAAATGAAAAATAAAATTTTGGCTATTCCTGCGGCACCTGCGGCAATTCCGGTAAAGCCAAATAGTGCTGCAACTATAGCAACTACTAAAAATATTAAGGTCCAACGTAACATCATTTAAAATTTAATTGGTTTATATTACAACACACTTTGAAACAATAGTGCCGAAATTTATGTGTAGTTAACCATTTAAAAATCAGTAACTTGAGCAAGTATTAAATTTTATGTAAGATTGTTAAGTGGGGAAAATTGTACACATATTTAATTCTTTTTATGTATTATTGCATAAATATCAAAAAAGTTAGGATATGAAAAGCCCTCATCCGGTGAAATCAAACAAGATGTTCAAAAAAATCCACTGTTTTTCATCACAGGGCATCTAATTTGATTGCGATACACACGTTGCGCCGGATATTATAAAAAATTTGTGGATAATTTACCCGATCGATCAAAACGCAATAAACGCACTCTGAAACAAAAAATGCGTATTGTATATTAATTATGAAAATAGAATGAACCTTCCAAAGGTATAAAGTCGCGAACCGTTAGAACGAATTTAAAAAAATCCCTATTATGAATATTTTAGTAATTGATGATGATGCCGATATCTGTATGTTACTTAACAGGTATCTTTCTAAAAACGGGTTTATTGTAAGAACAGCGTATACCGGTAAAGCGGCGTTGGAAAGCATAATAAATGAAATACCTGATATTGTTTTGTGCGATTTTAGGCTTGACGATATGAACGGGAGCGAGCTGCTTGAAAAAATAAAACAGATAAATACAGCAATTCCTGTAATTATTATGACGGGTTATAGCGATGTTCGCACCGCCGTAAATATTATGAAATCCGGAGCATTTGATTATGTAACAAAACCTTTATTACCCGAAGAAATTTTACATACTTTAAAACGGGCACTTAACGAAAGCAAAATTAATAACGAAACGCAGGAACCCGCTGTTAAGGGAACTACTCCGGAGAGCGAACCTAAAAAAGTAAAAAAATATAAAAGCAAATATGTATTTGGTAAAAGTCCCATTTTTAAAATCATACTTGAGCAAATACAACTCGTAGCCCCAACTAACTTTAGCATTATTATTTATGGCGAAAGTGGAAGCGGCAAAGAATCAGTTGCTAACGAAATCCATAATAACAGTATAAGGGCGCACAAACCCTTTGTAGCAATTGATTGCGGCGCACTATCTAAAGAGTTAGCAAGTAGCGAATTATTTGGTCATGAAAAAGGTTCCTTCACCGGTGCGATCAATCAAAAAATAGGAAGCTTTGAACTTGCAAATGGTGGTACCATTTTTTTAGATGAAATAGCCAATCTTTCTTACGAAATACAAATGGCATTGCTGCGAGTTGTGCAGGAACGCAAAATGCGCCGCGTGGGCGGAGTTAAAGATATTGACCTTGATGTTAGGATTATTGTTGCAAGTAACGAGCGGTTATCGGAATCGGCTAAAAAAGGAAAGTTTCGCGAAGATCTTTATCACCGGTTTAATGAATTTAGTATAGAAGTTCCCCCATTGCGCAACCGACGTGAAGATATTATGTTATTTGCAGAAGTGTTTTTAGAGAAAACAAATGGCGAACTCAACAAATCGGTTAAAGGTTTTTCTGAAGAAGTAACGCGTATTTTTAATCAATATTCATGGCCGGGTAATTTGCGCGAACTTAATAATGTTGTAAAACGCTCTACATTATTAACGCTGGGCGAAGAAGTACAGGTTTCATCTCTGCCCTTTGAAATAACTCATTTCGATCAATTAAACTTTGAAGCTGAAAACGCAGCGCAAGCCGAGGTTAAACCAACCGCCCCTATAATGGCCGAGCCCCCCAAAAAAGTTTTGCCATTAAATGATCAGGGGATGAAGCACGCATCCATCGATGCCGAATTTGAATTGATTGTTGAAGCATTAAAAAAATGTAATTACAATAAAAGCAAAGCAGCCCAATTATTAAACATCGACCGAAAGACGCTTTATAATAAAATGAAGCAGTATAAAGAATTTAATGGCGAATTTTAAAAATTTATTATTTCTTCCAAAACTCATTAAGGTAATTATCTCCAAACTAAGCGCATTATAATATGGTACCCGATTTAAAAATTTTGATCATAGATGACGATGAAGACGATTTTTTTATTACCTCGCAATACCTCGAAACCATCGAGGCGTTTAATGTAAACTGCAGTTGGAGTTACAACATTGCCGACGCCCAAAAAAAACTCGCTTCAAACGCGTATGATATTTATTTTTTAGATTACCGGCTCGGTGCTAAAACAGGCTTGGAGTTATTAGTAGACGCAATAGAAAACGGATCGTACAAACCTATCATTTTACTTACGGGAAAAGGAACTGTTGAAATAGATAAACTTGCAGTTGAAAATGGTGCGTACGATTATTTGGTTAAAAGCGACCTCACCGCTGAAAAACTGGAACGTTGCATTAGGTACGCTTACGAAAGGTATCGAAGCTTTAAAGTTATTAATGATAATGAAAAAAAGTTCAGACTGATTTTTGAGAACGCCTTGAGTTTTATTTTTACATGCGATCCGTTACTACATTTTAGCGATGCAAATCCTGCATCCGAATACTTGCTCGGCTATCTTCCGCACGAACTAAAAGACCGTTCGTTTTTTAATATTATAGACGAAGCGGATAAGCAAAATCTAAAAAAATTGCTTGTCGAGAAAAAAGGTATTTACAATCTTAATGTACGGCTTGTAACAAAGCACAACGAAATTAAAACCGGAAACCTTTCATTAAATTATTTTGAAAGCGATAACGAAGGCTCGTATTGGCAAGGGATCATTTACGATGAAACCATTCGGGTACAGGCTGAGTTGGCCAAACTTCAATCAGAAAAACTGGAAGCTACATATAGGCTGGTTCGTACGTTAGCCCACGAAATAAGAAACCCGCTTACTAACATTGGCTTATCGTTAGAAGGCTTAGTTGAAAAAGGAATTCAGGATTCGCAAAAACCATATGTGGATATTATTAAGCGTGGGGCCAAGCGAATTAACGATATCATTACCGAATTACTGCAATCGAGTAAAGCCATCGAAATAAAACCCGAATTGGTTGACCTCAATGCTTTACTAAAAGAGGTGATTAGCATTGCACAGGATAGAATTGAACTTAAAAAAATAAAGACTAAAATTTCACTGCTCGATTTTCCAGTAATTCGAGCGCTCGATAAAGAAAAATTTAAAATCGCCATTCTAAACCTTGTAGTTAACGCGGTAGAAGCAATGGAAAATGAAGGCAGTTTGCTAACCGTTAGTCTTAGTCAAAACCTCGAGCATACTGTAATTTTAATTAAAGATAACGGATCTGGAATTAAGGAAGAAGATCTAAAAATGCTTTTTGAACCCTATTTTACAACAAAAAAAACCGGAATGGGATTAGGCCTAGTTTCTACTTTAAACATTATAAAATCACATAAAGCTAAAATTGAGGTGGACTCGAAAATTGGTGTAGGCACAACCTTTAAAGTTACTTTTCCGAATTAATTTCTTTAAGGGGCAAAATTTTTCCCTTCAATAGGCCGGTTCCTCGTTTTAAAAGTGAATTATGTTGGCATTTTGTTTGATTTACTTAATCGAATAAATTAAGAACATTTTTTAAAAAACTAAATTTTCAAAATAAGTAGGGCAAACTAATTTATAGCTTTTAAAGTTAAACACTGTATTTATATTTGTCTCATTGTTGGTTATGAATGGGGGCTGAACTAGCCTTCATTTTTTTAAATTTATAAAATAATGAATACTTTAACGAAGCACATAAACATTAAGCGGCTACTTGGTTCCATTGCATTTTGTGAAATGGTGGGAGTTGCAGCCGCATTATTTACAATGGACGCCATAAGGAATTGGTATGTTGATTTAAATAAACCGGATTTTAATCCGCCAAATTGGATTTTCGGTCCGGTTTGGACATTGCTTTATTTTCTAATGGCCATTAGCTTTTACAACAACTTACAAACCAAGATTAAAGATTTAAATTACAGACGCACGAACGTATTTTTTACAATACAATTAACTCTAAATTTTTGCTGGACGGTGGCATTTTTCGGCTTACGTAATCCAACATTAGCTTTTGCCGTTATACTTTTGCTCATTACAAGTACATGTTTTTGGATCTTACATTT
>JAYTBK010000318.1:0-3566 GCA_043737035.1 Bacteroidota bacterium
AATCCTACCTTCAGTTAATAAGCAAAGGTGCTTTTTATAAAAGTAAAGATTCACTTTATGCCCAAAAAGCAGAGACATTTTTTTCCGCCTTTCCGGTAAACCGTTTTAAACTGCAATTCGGCTTTGCGAATATGGACGCCGCCGGCCGCAGGGGCGATTTTGTAAAACAGATTATCATCTGTAATGAAAATATTAAAATGGCTGAAGCATTACGGGATACTGTTTCTCTGGCTAAATTATTATCTACAAAAGCGTCCACGTTTGTAAATTATGGAAATGAAAAAAAAGGAATTGCGCTGCAAAAAAAAGTGATTTTACTCTTCAACCGCCAAAAAATAAGAGAAGTAGACCGAGCCAATAATTATTTTTTAGCAGGTTGGTTTATTTTTAATACGGGCGAAACGGATGAGGAAAGAAAAAAATCTCTTGGGTATTTTATACAAGCTTACTTAATTATTAAACAATATCCCAAAGAAGAGGAATTATATAATAAAATGGAATACAGTGGGTGGATAGCCAATGGATATTCCCTTAATAAAGATTACGTAAATGCAATATCATACCGGCGTAAGTCCATTGAATATATTCACTTAAATGGTGATCAAAAATTTCAACTTGGCGATGCCTATCGATACATGGGTAATGTGTACGATAACATGAAAAATTATGATAGCGCCAGAGTTTACTACCAAAAATCTTATGAATTATTCTTATCTATAAATGAACCCACACGCTCGTGTATCTTAAGTTCGGTTTTAGCATTGGTGCAATTAAAATTAAATGAACCTCAAAATGCAAAACACACGATTGAACGTGTACTGTCCAACGATAATTTTAGGAAAAATGTGTACTACAGTGAATTTTTATTGAAGGCAGCTGCTAAAGTATTTGATAAAAACAATGATTTTAAAAAATCAAGCGAGTTATACGCTATATATGTTCGCTATAATGATAGCATTACAAAAACAAATGCAAAAAATAAATTGGCGGAATTAGACTTAAAGACCGAACTTGAGAATACCCAACTAATTTTTGAATTTGAACAGGATAAAAAAGAGGAAATATTTGCCAAAGAGAAACAAAAGCAAGCCATCATCAGAAACGCGTTGATTGGAGGTGTACTTTTATTTGTACTGTTAATTTTGGTGCTTTATAGGAGTAATAAGTTTAAGCAAAGGGATAATGTTTTGCTTAAACATCAAAAAACAGAGATAGAATACCAAAAAAAAGAAATCCAGGACAGTATTAATTACGCGCGTAATATTCAGAATGCGTTACTACCAAACGAAACATTAATTGCTCAAAGTTTTCCTAACTTTTTTATACTTTATAAACCTAAAGACGTCATTAGCGGTGACTTTTATTGGTTTTATAAAAGTGAATCAAACAATGCTACTCACCCGCTTTTTATAGCTGCTGCTGATTGTACCGGTCATGGCGTACCGGGTGCGTTTATGAGTATGCTTGGTGCCGACAGTTTAGATAACAGCATAAAGGAAAAAGAAATTTTTGATGTTGGAGAATCTTTCACGGCGGTAAATAAAAAAATAAAAAGCACGCTTGGTCAAACAAGTGATGAAGCATCCCTACGCGATGGAATGGATATAGTTTTGTGCGCATTTAAAAAAGATTTTTCCGAACTCGAATACGCAGGCGCACAACGGCCACTCTACGTGTTACGAAACCAACAAATTTTTGAGTACAAAGCAACCAAGCAATCTATTGGAGGCTTAACCGCAGATGAACAAGTATTTATAAAGCACAACGTTCCACTCGAAAAAGGAGATATGGTTTACTTAACCTCCGACGGCTATGCCGACCAATTTGGCGGCGAGAAAGGAAAAAAATTTACCACCTCGCGTTTTAAAGAATTACTTAAAACCATATCCCTAAAAACGCCACATGACCAAAAACAATTATTGGAAACAACCATTGAAGACTGGAAAGGAAAAGTAGAACAGCTCGATGATATTTTAATTATAGGAATACGGATTTAAAATACAGATTTTAAACAAAACATTTATGAGAATCATTTTAAAAAAACAATATGACAACATGAAAACAACGATAATCACACTCTGTATTACCTTATTGTATTTAACATCCGCAAAAAGTCAAAGCCTTGGCCGGGTTGGATCAACGACAGACGCAACTACAACATGCTCAGCCGGAACCGTGCTAATGGGCGGCGGATCGGATGTAGATGCTGCATTTACTTGGATGATAAACAAATCGGGCGGTGGAGATTTTGTCGTAATACGCGCCACAGGAACCAATGCCTACAATAGTTATATTTTTGGTTTAGGAAGCGCTAACTCGGTAGAAACATTTTTGATAAACTCAATCACGCTTGCTAATGATAGTTCTATTGTGCAGGCTGTGCGAAAAGCAGAAGCGGTTTTTTTTGCCGGTGGCGATCAAAACGATTACATTACTTTTTATAAAGGTACAGTACTCGGTTCAGTTTTAAATTATCTGGCCAACGTTAAACATGCGCCCATTGGCGGAACAAGCGCCGGTATGGCCATTCAAGGCTATGTTTATTATGATGGCGTTACAAATGTTTTGTCAACAGATGTTTTACCTAATCCTTACGCGTCGGGCAACGGAATCAAATACAATGATTTTTTTAAAAACCCATTTCTTAAAAAAACAATTTGCGATACCCATTTTAATATAAAAGGCGGCACAACCGGAAATGGCATTACGGGTAGGCAAGGCAGACTTATGACTTTTTTAGCGCGTATGATAAAAGATTCATTACTTACCGATGTAAAAGGAATTGCCTGTGATGAAAAAACAGCGGTTTGTATTGACGAGAACGGTATAGGCATGGTAGTAGGATTAGGCAAAGCCTATTTTGTTCGTCAGTGGTGCGGCGCTCCGGAAACTTGTACAGCAGGCCAACCGCTTACGTGGAGCAATGGTGCAAAGGTTTACAGTGTTACAGGGCCGGGCAGTTACACGGCGCCACCTACAACTTCAAAATCGGTAAATTTGGTAAACTGGACAACCGTGGCCGGAGGTAATTACGAATTTTGGACAGTTAATGCAAGCACATTAACTATTGGACAAACAACGGGAACACCGGCTATGTGCAATCCTTTAGGATTAATGAGAGATGAGTGGAACACTGAAATAGTAATGTACCCAAATCCTGTTCACGATAATTTAACTATCTCCACTGCAAACGGATTTAAAAACACAACGCTAACGCTTATTAATATACTCGGCGAAATTGTTGTGCAAAACGAAGATTGCTCTGGAACTGAAATTAATATTAAACTTTTGCAATTGCAAATGGGGACTTATTTTTTAGAAATAAGAAAGAATGAAAATGTAGTACGAAAAAAAGTGATAAAGGAATAAAGTTTGCGTGATATTTTTATGTAACATTTGACTCTGAATAAACAGCGCAAAAGTTAGTATGAAATATATCGCCAAAAGCAATGAAAACTATATTGTAATTAGTCCTTCCTTAAAAACTCTTTAAGTCTTGTTAATAAACAATCTTTAGGCCTATTGTTAGTTTGTTTTCCGTTTATTTTCTTTATAAAAGATAAAAA
>JAYTBK010000319.1:0-8704 GCA_043737035.1 Bacteroidota bacterium
GTTGTGCGAGAAGGTGTGATATTTTTTTCCATTCCTATTAGTCAGGTTACACCGGGAACTTACGAGTGGCTGCGTTTATCGCTTTCTTACCAAAACTACGACATTCCTTATAAGGCCAATTCTATTCCGGGAAACCACATTGGTAACGGCACACTTGCTTCTTTTTTAGGGTTTAAAACTTACGTAGAAAAATATAAAATTAAAGATCAGGATATGGTTCCTTCAGCGGCAATGCCTGTTGGTGGGCCATCAACCAATCACGCGCAGGGATATTGGGGGTTTGAAACCAACATACCGAGTTATGGTTATTATAAAATTGATGGTCAATGTGCGTCGGGAGTTACAACGGTCGTAAATCCAAACCCTTCGTCGCCCATACCGGCCGGCAGTTGTGTAGTAACAGCAAAGTTTACTGATATGGCAAGTGCAAATCAATTGCTTACAGTTACAGGCAACGAAACGCAGGATATTACTATTAACGTTTCTTTGTCAACCAACAAAAGTTTTGAGTGGGTTGATATTTCTGCCGACGGCTACTACCAACCTGAAGCCGGCGAATATCCGGTTGATATGGGAATAAGGGGAATGATTCCTAAAGTTCAATATTAAAACAATCCTATTATTAAACTTTCATCTAAAAACATCATCTAAAAATAAAAAAACAGACCATGAAAAAATCAATTTTAATTGTAGCGTGCTTTTTTAGTTTAACAACTGTTGTAAATGCACAAGAAACTACACCAATGCAAAAAACAGAAAAAAGAGCTAAGTCAACAGTAGAACAACGCGCGCAAAAACATGTTGATGCCATTGGTAAAGAAATTACTTTAACAGAAGATCAAAAGCCTAAAATTTATACACTCGCATTAGAAAAGGTAAAGAAGGTGGACGAGATAAGAGCGAAGTATACCGACCCCACGAACAAAACTGTAAAAGACGATGAATTAAAAACAGTTAAGAAAAATTTTCATCAAAGTGTAAAAGCGTTGTTAACGCCTGAGCAGATTGATAAATTAAAGGCTGTACAAAAACAGAAAAAAGCTGCTGGAAAAGAAAGCGCTATTGACACGGTAGATTAATAATTAATATTTTACTTTTAAAAAAAAGACCAGCAGTTTGCTGGTCTTTTTTTTGGAATTATATCAATACTCGTCCTCATTAAAAAAGAAATCATCTTTTGTTGGGTAATCGGGCCAAATTTCTTCGATCGTTTCGTAAGCTTCGCCCTCATCTTCCATTTCCTGTAAGTTTTCGATCACTTCCATTGGTGCTCCCGAGCGAATCGCAAAATCTATGAGTTCATCTTTTGTTGCAGGCCAGGGTGCGTCTTCTAACCATGATGCCAATTCGAGTGTCCAATACATATTACATACTTTATTTCCTGCAAAAGTAAAAATTAAATTGAATTATCCTAAGCTTTCCGTTAAAAATAAAAGGTGTTTAAAATTTAATTATTTACTTGAAAATCAGCTATATACCTAAATATCAAAATTGCGTTCAAAAAGTGCGGCTTCTTTATTTTCTAAAACCAATTTGTACTGACCTTTTTTTAAACCCGCAATATTAAAAACTGCATCATATGTATTATTTTGTGGAAGCAACCACTTTCCAAAAATCTCAGAAACCTTTAAGCCGTTTTTATCGATAATATAGCAATACGAATAACAGTTTTCGGTCACTGAATAATTAATTACCGCTTTAAATTTTACCGGCAAATCGTTTACACAACCGGTTGCCGATACAGATGCTCTTTTTACAAGTGTGTACCATGGAAGTGGTTCGCCTTTTAAACCCGCAACAAACGAACGTACCAATTTAGCAACACTATCATTTTTACCCGCAATGTTAGCAGTGGATTTATTATCGCTCACCGCCCATACAGCGTATTGCGCCGTGTTATCATCAACGGACTCGAACGCAAGATAACGCGCAAGTGTTACAAGTCCGCTATCGGCTAATGTGCCAAGCGTGTAAGGTGTTTTTTCAACAGGGCCGGCTTTAGTGGCTTCACAACAAAAACCTGCTATAATTATTTTTTTCTTTTCCTTAGCGTGTAAAGCAAATATTTGTTGGCGAGTAATTAAAATATCCTGGTAATCATTTTTTCCGCCATCAGAATTAAACCTCCATCCGGCAGGAACATTAATGAAAATAGAATCTTTAACTAAATTATTGACGAACAACGTTAATTCCAGGCCACCGTTGCACATTGCCTTCGCGGAAACGAAATGGCTGTTTATTGCTTTTTGAATGGTTACATACGTTTTGCCTTTGGCTGTGTTATTAAAAATTACAACCATTACTATCGGAATTAAGAATTTAATTTTTAACATAACGTATCGTTTTATATCATATATAATGAAGGTGTGATAATTAGTAACAGTTTAAAATCTTTTATTATCTTGTTTGTGGATTTAATTTTAAACATGAAACGAAAAAATTAAAAAACACTTTTTTTATAAATAAATTATCTTGCTATGGGTTTAAAAATGCGATTGATTGTAATGAATTTTTTACAATTTTTTATTTGGGGATCATGGCTTTTAACCATTGGCTCATACTGGTTTCATACCAAGCAATGGTCGGGTGCGGAGTTCGGTGCAATTTTTTCTACCATGGGCATTGCATCGCTTTTTATGCCAACCATAGCTGGTATTATTGCCGATAGATATGTGGCTACACAAAAATTATATGGTGCATTCCATATTGTTGCTGCCTTTATTTTATTCTATGTTCCGCAAGTAAATAGCCCTGCAATGATGTTTTGGGTTTTACTGGTGAACATGTTTTTTTATATGCCAACCATTTCTTTATCCATTTCAATTGCATACACGGCTTTAAAAAATAATAATTATGATATTGTAAAAGTTTATCCTCCAATACGTGTGTGGGGAACTATTGGATTTATTGCCGCATTATGGACTGTTAACCTTTTGGGATTTGGTGTATCATCTAATCAATTTTATCTCGCGGCAGTTGCATCTTTTGCACTGGGTGTTTATTCTTTTACATTGCCGCATTGCCCACCGGATAAAGGTACTTCCCATTCAAATTTTATAAGTAAACTCGGCTTAAGTGCTTTCACCATGTTTAGAAATCCAAAGATCGCTTTGTTCTTTATTTTCTCGATGTTTTTGGGAGCTTCATTACAACTAACAAATGCTTATGGCGACACGTATCTTTTAGATTTTGCAAAAAATGAAATTTATAAAAATTCGTTCGTGGTAAAATATTCGCAAATTGTGATGTCTGTTTCTCAAATTTCGGAAACCTTATTTATTTTAACTATTCCTTTTTTTCTTAAACGTTTCGGAATAAAAAATGTAATGCTGTTTAGCATGATCGCGTGGGTTTTACGATTTGGACTTTTTGCATATGGCAATCCTGCAGATGGCCTCTGGATGATTTTATTATCATGTGTTATTTATGGTATGGCTTTCGATTTCTTTAATATATCCGGTTCTTTATTTGTTGAAACGCAAAGCGATCCAAATATTCGATCGAGCGCGCAAGGTCTATTTATGATGATGGTGAACGGAGTTGGCGCTATTATTGGCAGTTTGGGAAGCGGCATTATTATACAAAAGTTTTTTACAGCTGCTGATAAATCATTAAACTGGCAAGGAATATGGACAACCTTTGCAGTTTATTCGGCAATTATTGCAGTGTTATTTGCCTTGTTTTTTAACCACAAGCATAACCGGGCAGAAGTTGAAAACGTAGCACATTAGTTGACATTTTATACCAGTTAAACGAAGCAACATCATAAGTAAAAATAATTACTAAATTTACCATATTAAACCAAAATCCATTTCTATGATAAATTTAAACACAAAAAAAATTATTGTTACCACAGATTTTTCTGATACTTCTTTACTGGCCATAAACCATGGTGCGGTAATTGCGAAACAAACGAATGGTGAAGTTTTTTTAGTTCATATCATCCATAAACATTGGGAAACGTTTAATGTGTTTAGTCCGTCGGTTACCGTTGAAAGTATAGAAAGCGCATCTGAAGCGGTGCAGAGAAAACTCGAAGAACTCGCTGCAAACATGAGGCAGGAATTTGGAGTAACCGTTACAACAGTTATTAATACAGGTAACCCAACTTCTGAAATAGTAAAATACGCCAAAGAAATTAATGCTGGCTTAATTGTGATGGGAACACACGGCTACACGGCGTGGGAAGATCTCACGGTTGGTAGCAATGCCCTTAAAGTAATTACAAAAAGTGCATGTCCGGTAATGACAATGAGTGAACATACATCAAAAATTGGCGGGTATAAAAATATTGTTTTACCAATTGATAACTCTTCACACTCGCGCCAAAAAGTAGTACTTACACTTGAACTAGCTAAACATTTTGGGGCGCACGTAAGCATTGTTGGTGTATTAGGATCGGATGAGCCAGAAGAAAAAGGCGATTTAGAAGTGATGTTGCGTCAGGTAGAAGATGCCTGCAAAGATAAAGACTTAACCCATACAGTTAAATTATTATCTAATATAAAAAACCGCGCTGTTGCAATTGTTGATTACTGCAACCGGATTAAAGGCGATTTAATTACTATAATGACAGACCAAGACGCTGAAGTTAGTGGTTTCTTTTTGGGGCCATTTGCATTGCAGGTTATACACCATGCTAAAGTTCCTGTAATAAGTATTAAACCCGAAGAGCATCCTGAAAATGCAAGCTGGACAATGCTTTCGGGTACGGGCGGATATAATTATTAAAATTTAAAAAAATAATTATTTTTAAGCGTGGAACTTTTCCACGCTTTTTTTGTATGATTTTTTTTAATATATATCAATGAATTTTAATTTATTATATTTGCGACGCTGTAAGGTTTTAAAATGTGAAAAGCATTTAAAATTAAAAGGGAATCATGTGCAAATCATGAACAGTGCCCGCTGCTGTAAGTTTTAATAATTTGTTTAAAACAAAACCACTGTCAATTTTTGATGGGAAGGTTAAACAAATAAAACGAGTCAGAAGACCTGCCAAACAGTATATTTTTTGAGGCTTTCGGGGAAACAGAAGCACACAAAAACATTTCACGAAACTTCGTGGATGTTTTTTATTTCCTTGAATTTTAATTTAAACAATGAAAGGAAAAAGCATAGCTAAAACTTTACATAATACAACAATTTTATTGTTGGTTTTACTCTACGTTTTTCACGATAAGATTTACGCACAACAAAAAGACACAAGTTATAGTTTAATGGAAGTACCTGTAATCTCTTGCAAACAGAAAACAGTACAGCCGTCAAAAAAATCCGCCAGCGTTGATAGCAGCATTTTAGCGAAATATGAAACCGCCAGCGTGGCCGAAGTTCTAACTTCAGAATCGGCAATACACATTAAAACGTATAGCAGAGGAGGTATTTCTACCACCAGCATGCGTGGAGGGAATGCTAACCACACCGCTGTACTCTGGAACGGTTTAAATATTCAGAATGCAATGCTCGGCCAACCCGATCTGAGTATTTTGCCCGCGGTTTTATTTAACAACGTAAGCCTTGAGTATGGCGGAGGCAGCGCGCTGTGGGGGAGCGGAGCCATTGGTGGAAGCATACATTTAAATAATGATTTATCATTTAATAAGGGTATTACCACAAATCTTAGTGCGACTATTGGAAGTTTTGATACCAAAAGTTTTGGGGCATCTGCAGCTTTAAGTTATAAGAAAATAGCATCGGTGACAAAAATATATTATCAAACTTCGCAAAATAATTACAGTTATAAAACAGACGTTGGAGTTAACGAAGGAATTAAAAAATTAGAACACGCCAATTATTACAGCCGCGGTTTTATGCAGGAACTTACTTTTGAAAGCGGAAAAAACCAAAAATTAAATGCTAGAGTGTGGTACAACTCTACATTTAGAAATTTACCGGCCATTGCTTCCATTAACAAACAACATCAGGAAGACGATAATTTAAAATTTACAGGAGATTGGAATTATACAAAGCGAAGGCTAACATCCATCATTCGGCTCGGTTTATTTAACGACCACTTAAATTATAGCGACAGTCTTTCTCAAATATACAGTAAAAGTAAAATCAACACCATCATTACCGAAAGCGATAATATTTTTACGATAAATAATCATGTTTTTAATTTTGGAATTAATAATACACATTACCAATCAAACTTACATTCAGCATCAGTGGGTAACGACACGATATACAATCATACCTTAAACAAACTGGGCATTTTTGGGGCATATAAAATAAATTTATTCAAAAACAAAGTTTCTTATAACATCATGGTACGGAAAGAATTTACCAGCCAAACAAAAGTTCCGCTTACCGGAAACAGCGGAATTTTGTATAATGCCAATCGTTATGTGACCCTAAAAGTAAACGCGAACAAATCTTTCCGTATGCCAACACTTAACGACCTTTATTGGAGCTCCGGAGGAAACATAAATTTAAAGCCTGAAGAAAGTTATGAAGCCGATGGTGGCATCGAATTTAAAGTTCAAAAACAAAAAACATCGCTTAGTGTAGAAGGAACTTATTTTAACCGGCATACAACAAATTGGATTATTTGGTTACCAAGTGCTAACGGAAATTTTAGTCCGAAAAATATTGCCGAAGTTTACAGTAGAGGAACAGAAACTAAAACAGAAATAAAATTTGCCGGCAAAAATGTTAAGCTAAAATTAATAATGAACACAACTTACGTACTTTCTACCAACCAAAAAGCAACCAGTGAAAATGACAATTCAGTTGGTCGACAAATTATTTATTCACCACGGTATGGTGGGCAAGCTACAGCAGTGCTAACATATAAAACTATTTCTTTTATGATAAACCAAACGCACACAGGTTATCGGTTTACTTCTACCGACAATACGTCGTGGCTAAATCCTTACTATCTATTAAATTTAAAATGCGAGTATATTAAAACATTAGGATCCATTAAATTAAAAATGTTTGGCAGCATTAACAACGTACTTAATAAAAGCTATACCGTTGTGTCGGGCAGGCCAATGCCGCTAAGGAACTTTGAAGCAGGACTTTCTTTTCAATACCATAAACCAAATAGAAAAATAAAATAAATAAGTTAAACCAAAAAAAATGAAAACAACCTTTACAAAAATTGCCCTAAGTATTGCCTGCGCTTTCGCATTAGATGCGGAAGCACAAGTGACAACCGAAACATTTGAAACATTTACATTAAGTCCTAACACGTATTATACAAATACAGTTACCCCAAACTGGCAAACGTCGCAAGCAACATTTATGTATCAATGGAATACTGCTTTTGGTGGTTACTGGGAATCGGGTTCCGCGTATACCAACGTAAAAGATACAGTGGACGGTACTTACACGAACCTTTATGGCAACATAACCGGCACGGGATATAGCGGAAGTAGCAATTATGTTACAGCGCGAAGTGGTGCTGTCGTTAAAATAAATAATGCATCTATCGTTACTGGTTTTTTTATTACCAACACCACGTATGCATGGAAAGTGATTAAAAATGGAAATAGTTTTTCAAGAAAATTTGGTGATACAACAGGAACACTTTCTGGAACAAGCATACCGCAAGGTGAATACCCTGATTGGTTTAAAGTTACGGTAGTTGGTTACAGAAATGGAATTATTAAATTAGATACGGCAAAATTTTATTTGGCAGATTACAGATATCCAGGTACAGCAAATGATATTGCAATAAGTAACTGGAGATTTTTAAATACTGCAGTGATAGGCATAGTAGATAGTTTGAAATTTATATTAACATCAAGTGATAATGGTTCATTTGGCATGAATACCCCTTCATATTTTAGTTTAGATAATTTTGTAACCTACACTACGGTTGGCCTTGAAGAGCTTCACTCTATTGCTGATGTGTCTCTGTTTCCAAATCCCGTAAATGAGCACCTAACAATAAAATATGCGGCAATGGAAACACAATCAATCAAGCTTTGTGTTTATGATATTTCGGGGAATGAAATTATTAATCGCAATGAGGAAACTAACGTAGGGCAAAATTCGGTTGAAATAAATACAAACTCACTGCGGGCAGGAGTCTATTTTGTGGAAATAAAAAACGACAACGGGTCAAAAAAAATAAAATTCATTAAACTGTAGTGACCCAAATTTTTCAATGAAACCAATACTGATTTTTTTCTTCCTTTTAATTTTATTGGGTTCCTGCATAAAAGACAAGCCGCAGGAACCCAATAATAACCCTGTAAGTTTAAATACGGCAAATAAAGTATTAATAACGAATGAAGGAAATTTTGGCTCGGGAAACGCAGAAATTTCACTATATGATCCGGCTACCGGAAATATAGAACAATACTATTATAAACAACAAAACAATAATGCCGTATTGGGCGATGTTTGCCAAAGCGCTGTAAAATATAATAATCAGTATTACATTGTAATGAATAATTCGGGCAAAATTGTTGTTGTAAATGCCAGTGATTTTAAAAACACAACAACTATTACCGGCTTTAATTCGCCTCGGTATGTTATGCCCGTAACTTACAACAAAGCTTATGTAACTGACCTATATTCCAACACCATTCAAGTTATTAACCTCAACACAAATACCATTATCAAAAGTATTACTTGTCCGGGCTGGACGGAAGAAATGCAGCTTATCTATAACAAAGTATTTATAACAAACATTAGAAGTAATTATTGTTACGTGTTAAACTCCGTTACGGATGCAATAACAGATAGTATT
>JAYTBK010000320.1:0-3552 GCA_043737035.1 Bacteroidota bacterium
CCTTGTACCGAACCGTTGGCGGCAATAATTTTGTTTTTTAAGCCGTCGTTCCAAATGCCCAATTTTACTAAGTCGCGTAATAAATGTTTGTTTACTACCACAAACTCGCCGCTTAACACACGGCGCGTGTAAATATTGCTGGTGTAAGGTTCAAAACATTCGTTATTACCTAATATTTGCGAAGTACTTGCAGTTGGCATTGGTGCTAATAATAAACTGTTGCGCACACCGTACTTCATAACTTCTTCTTTTAAAATATCCCATTCCCAACGGTTGCTAGGGGTTACATTCCACATATCCTGTTGAAAAATACCTTTGCTTATTGGTGAGCCTGGGTACGTTTCGTAAGCGCCTTCTATTTTTGCCAAATCTTTACTTGCTGTTAACGCGGCAAAATAAATGGTTTCAAAAATTTCGGAATTTAAACGTTTTGCTTCTTGACTTTCAAAAGGGTAACGCATTAAAATAAAGGCGTCGGCCAAACCTTGCACGCCTAAACCAATTGGGCGGTGGCGCATATTACTGTTGCGTGCCTCAGGAATAGGATAATAGTTACGATCAATAATTTTATTTAAGTTTTTAGTAGCTACGTAAGTAATTTCAAATAAACGGTTGTGGTCAAACGTACCTGTTTTTTCGTCTACAAAACGTGGTAATGCCAATGAAGCCAAATTACAAACTGCCACTTCGTCTTTACTGGTGTATTCAATAATTTCGGTACATAGGTTACTCGATTTAATGGTACCTAAATTTTGTTGATTAGATTTTGAGTTGGCGGCATCTTTAAATAACATGTAAGGGTTACCGGTTTCAATTTGCGATTCGATAATTGTTGCCCATAATTCGCGCGCTTTAATTTGTTTACGAAATTTTCCTTCGGCTTCGTATTTAGTGTATAATGCTTCAAACTCTGCACTGTGGCAATCGCTTAAGCCCGGGCTTTCGTTAGGACACATTAAACTCCAGTTGCCTTCGGCTTCTACACGTTTCATAAATAAATCCGGTATCCATAATGCAGTAAATAAATCGCGCGCGCGCATTTCTTCTTTACCATGGTTTTTACGGATGTCTAAAAACTCATAAATGTCGGCATGCCAAGGCTCTAAATACACGGCAATGGAACCTTTGCGTTTACCTCCACCCTGGTCTACATAACGGGCTGTTTCGTTATACACCTTAAGCATTGGGATAATGCCATTGCTTGTACCGTTAGTACCTTTTATGTAAGAGCCTGTGGCGCGTATGTTATGAATGTTAATGCCAATGCCACCTGCGCTTTGCGATATTTTAGCGCATTGTTTTAAAGTATCGTAAATACCGTCAATACTATCGTCTTTCATTTGTAATAAAAAGCAACTGCTCATTTGTGGCTTAGGTGTGCCTGCGTTAAAAAGGGTAGGCGTAGCGTGAGTAAACCAACGCTCGCTCATTAAATTATAAGTTTGTATTGCACTTTCAATATCATTTTTATGAATGCCAACCGCTACACGCATAATCATGTGCTGCGGGCGTTCGGCCACTCTGCCATTCATTTTTAAAAGGTATGAGCGCTCTAGGGTTTTAAAGCCAAAATAATCGTAACCAAAATCGCGGTCGTATATAATAGACGAGTCTAAGGTATGAGCGTGTTCCATTATTATTTGGTGAACATCGTCTGCAATTAAAGCAGCCGGCATGCCATTTTTTGGGTCGATGTATTTAAACAAAGCGTCAATAGTTTTGGAAAAACTTTTAATAGTGTTTTTGTGCAAGTTACTTACTGCAATACGCGATGCTAACTGTGCATAATCCGGGTGACGAGAGGTTAATCCCGCAGCGGTTTCTGCGGCTAAATTATCCAACTCGCTGGTAGTTACGCCATCGTAAACACCATCAATTACTTTTTTAGCTACAAGAATAGGGTCAACGTGCGATGGATCTAAACCATAACTTAATTTTTGTGTGCGTGCGGTAATTTTGTCGAATTTAACCGACTCGCGAGTGCCATCTCTTTTAATTACAAACATAGGGGTTTAGTTTTTTAAGTTTTTGTATATAATTTTTGTTCTGTTACGGACTTACAAGTTACTATCACTTTTAGTCTTTAATATTTTTTATTTTATAATCTATTAACAAAATGTTGGTTAATTAAATATTTAGATTTTATTTACGTTTAGAGGTTAAAGTTCCTACACAAGATAAAAATCTTGTTACACTAAATTTACAAAAACTAAAGGAATTTGTTACTAATTAAACGTTAAATGTTTAAAAATCAGTATCTAAATCAAACACGTTATTTTCTTCGTTTTTATTCATAACGCCCGCTTTTTGATATTCGGCAACACGTTTTTCGAAGAAATTGGTTTTGCCTTGTAACGAAATCATTTCCATAAAATCAAACGGGTTTGAGGCGTTAAAATATTTGCTACAGCCCAAGGCTACTAAAAGCCGATCGGCACAAAATTCAATGTATTGGCACATTAAATCGCTGTTCATTCCAATTAATTTTACCGGAATGGCATCTACCACAAATTTTTTCTCAATACCAACTGCATCCATAATAATTCGGGTTACTTGATCTTTAGGTAATTGATTTTTAACATGATGAACATACAGCATACATGCAAAATCGCAATGTAGACCCTCATCGCGGCTAATAAGTTCGTTACTAAAGGTTAAACCCGGCATTAAACCGCGTTTTTTTAACCAAAAAATAGAACAAAATGAACCCGAAAAGAAAATACCTTCAACGGCTGCAAAGGCTATTAAACGCTCGGCAAAACTGCCATTGTTTATCCAACGGATGGCCCAATCGGCTTTTTCGCCCACGCAAGGCACGGTATCAACGGCGTGTAATAATTTATCTTTTTCAATAGGGTCTTTAATGTAGGTGTCTATCAACAAAGAATAAGTTTCTGAATGGATGTTCTCCATCATAATTTGAAAACCGTAAAAGCAACGTGCCTCAGGGTATTGTACTTCGTTTAAAAAGTTAATAGCCAGGTTTTCATTTACAATTCCATCGCTGGCAGCAAAAAATGCAAGCACATGTTTTATAAAGTGTTTTTCATTATCATTTAATTTATTGTTCCAATCGGTTAAGTCTGACGCTAAATCTATTTCTTCGGCAGTCCAGAAACTGGCTTCCGATTTTTTATAATATTCCCAAATATCTTTGTACTTGATAGGAAATAAGACGAATCTATCTTTATTCTCGACTAAAATTGGTTCTGTCATAATTAAATTGAATTATATAAGTTGATTAAGTTTTTTTAAAAATGTATGGACTACAAATAAATGTAAAAAAGCGCCCGTATTGATAACAAATGAATTAACACTTGGTTGAAGTTTTAAACACTAATAAATTAACTATAAACTGTTGATAACCTTTAACTAAGTTGATATACAGTAGTGTAATAAATTACCCAAAAAAACTTAAAAATATTGTTGCGAGATTGAAATAAAATATTAAGATGAATATGATGATTAAAACAAATAAAATAAAATTAATGTTAAAATATAAGGTATGAAGTGCAATTATAAAGGAAATATTTTTGCAGCTGATTTATTTTT
>JAYTBK010000321.1:0-8670 GCA_043737035.1 Bacteroidota bacterium
TTGATAATGAAAATAGTTTACGCTTTGAGGCAAAAACGGATGTCAATTTTTTTATTGAATCATTTGGTTTCGCTCCCGTTGCAACAAACCTTTTGCCGGTAGCGAAACAGATTACCTTAAAACAACAATTTACTGACCGACCCGCTACTGTAAATACAATTATTAAATCCAAAAGAGGTTTAATTAAATCCACAGCTTTTGTAATTTCTGTGCCAATAATAGCCGCGTTTTTAATGTTTGCTGCATATTCAAAACCAATGCAACCCATTTTACAATCAACGGTTAATCCATTTTATAAACCTAAAAAACTTTATAACCCCACTGCTGCACCATCAGCTCAGCCATATTTCGTTTCCGCTTTATTAACGCCCCAAATGCTTGCTGATGCAAACGGAATTGCTGCTTTTGTAATAAGTGGAAGCACAAAGGTTTTTATGGCCAATATAAACGATACAATTTCCAAACCCGATAAAACTATTGTACGTGCGCCGATTTTAATAACGGCAAAAAATAAATTTGCCGGTAAATTTCAGGTTGTAGTAGGTTGTTTCGGTGTAAAAGAAAACGCGGTTCATTTAATAAATGAGTTAAATAAAAATAAAATTGTTTCAGCCATTACGGGCAAAAATAAAAACGGATTGCATATTGTAAGTTATGGTGGTTTTAATAACAAAGACGAAGCAATTATTTTACTTCAATCTTTACGTGTGCAGTATCCAAACGCGTGGATAATGGCAAATTAGTTCGTCACAATAATAAATTTTAAGTTTCTTTTCCAACTTCATTTGTATTATTTTAGAATTCGCGCATACGCAAAACCGGTTGTTTTTATTTATATTCGCATGACGTGAAACCGCATTTAATTTTAACAATCTTCGTTTTTTTTTGTGTTAGGTTATCTGCACAAACGGATACAACGCGTCATTCAAAAAAGGACAGTTTATATAATCCAAAAAAGGAAATTGCTTATGATGGCAAACGGTATAGAGTTTATAACAATTGGCTAAGCTTTGGCGCCGGTGCAGGTTACAATACCAAATGGGAGAAAGATCAAAAAAATGTAGCACTGGATTTCACCTTTCACATTAAACAATATTATTTTAGCGCAGGCGCATTTATGAGCGGTTTGGATTTTACTGCGGCCAATAATTACAATTTCCACGCGGGTGTAGGTTTGCGTAAGGAAGGTGAAAAATATAACTTATCGGCATTTTTAGGACCGTCATTTTCTTATTTCAAAAGGCCATTAAGCGATAGCACCGAATTTACTTTGCCTACAGTTTTAAATACTGTTTACAACAGAGTTGGGGCTTACGCAAATATTGAAGCTGTTTACAAAATAAAATACGATTTAGGTATTGGCGGGCAAATTTTTTGCGATTATAACGAAGTACAAATGGTTTACGGGGTAAGAATAATAGCTTACTTTTCGGGTGCTTACCGCGGAATAAAGTATGGATACAGAAAACCAACCAAAAAAAAATCGTAATACCGTATACGATTTTATTATTATAGGTCAGGGAATTGCAGGCTCAGTTTTAGCGTTAAGTTTAATGCAGGCAGGCTTTAAAATTTTGGTTATTAATGATAATAAATTGTCGGCTTGTTCGCGTGTAGCAGCGGGAATTTGGAATCCTGTAGTATTTAAGAGGTTAACGCAAAGCTGGTTAGCAAAAGTAGCGATTGCTGAACTCAGAAACTTTTACACGTATGCTGAAAATTTATTTCAAAAAAAAATAATGCATTCGATGCCAGTTTTAAAACCATTTACCGAGGAACAAGAAAAAATATTTTGGATGAAAAAAGCATCGGAAGAAAATAATTTTCTAGATAATAATCTTTACCAAAATTTTAACCTCACTAAAAACATCATGTTAAACTCTTACAGTAAAGTTTTAAATTCGGGTTATATTTCTGTCGGTTTATTTTTAGAAAACACAACTCTCCTTTTGAAAAATCAAAACCGCTATATAGAAGAAACCACCAACTATGCAGAAGTGATCGTTAGTGATGATAATGTGCAGTACAAAAATTTTGAAGCAAATAAAATTATATTTTGCGAAGGTCACCTCATCACTCAAAACCCTTTTTTTAATTGGGTACGAATGAAACCTGCTAAAGGCGAAATATTAATTATTTTTTGTGAAGGTCTTTTACTGAAGGATAATATTTTAAACAAGGGCATTTTTATTTTACCCTTAGGTGAAAATAAATTTAAAGTAGGCGCAACATATAATTGGAATGATTTAACAGACACGCCAACCGAGCCGGCGAAAGATGAACTCATAAAAAAACTTGATCGGGTTATTGGCATTAATTATAAAATTATCGGACACGAAGCAGGTATAAGGCCTTCGGTTGAAGACAGGCGACCGGTTGTAGGCAAACATCCATTACAAAAAAACGTGTATTGTTTTAACGGATTTGGCACAAAAAGCATTATGCTGGCACCGTACTTTGCAAAACAAATGATTAACGCAATTCAAAACAACACAACATTACCCGAAGTTGATCCTGCAAGGTTTTATATAAACACCAGGTAAACAAATGCAAACTATTTTTTGGTTTCATTAAAATCCTTTAATTTGGTATAAAATATAATGGCTACAAATACAACGAAATTACGGGTTATAGGCAGGCGAGAGTTTGTTGATTTTCCGTTATTAAATATTACCGGCGCAGAAGCTAAAATAGATACCGGCGCATACACCTCTGCTATTCACTGCAAACACATTGAGCAAAAATTAATAAACGGAAAACAATTATTACGGTTTAAATTATTTGATGAAACGGTTCATGAAATCGAAAGTTTCTCTAAAAAAAATATTAAAAATTCCTTCGGTGAAAAAGAAGAGCGTTACATTATAAAAACAATTGTGAAGTTGGGCAACAAAAAAATAAACACCACGGTATCTTTGAGTTACCGGGGAAATATGCGTTATCCTGTATTAATAGGCCGAAGGTTTTTAAAAGGGAAATTTTTAGTGGATGTAAACCAGGTTTATACGAAAGCAATAAAATAATTACTAAAAAAATACTGTAATGAAAATCGCAATTTTATCACGCAACAAAAACCTCTATTCAACAAAGCGGCTTATAGAGGCGGCCGAACAAAGAGGCCACGAAGTTGTAGTGCTCGACCATTTAAAATGTGTTTTAGTTATTGAGCAAAGCAGGCCACACATTTATTTCAATGGTAAAGAGGTAAACGGCATTAATGCAGTTATTCCGCGTATTGGGGCAAGCGCAACTTTTTACGGTTCGGCTGTTGTACGCCAGTTTGAAATGATGAAAATTTTTACTGCTGTTGAGTCGCAGGCACTTGTACGCTCGCGCGATAAATTACGGAGCTTACAAATTTTAGCACGGGCAGGTATTGGTATGCCTAAATCTGCTTTTGCCAACGAACCAAAAAATATTGAATCGTTAATAGCCAGCATAGGCGGTGCGCCTTGTGTGGTAAAGCTTTTAGAAGGAACACAAGGCATTGGTGTAATACTTGCCGAGAATGATAAAGCCGCAAAATCAGTTATTGAAGCTTTTTTAAAGCTCGATGCAAATATGCTGGTGCAGGAATTTATTAAGGAATCGAAAGGCGCCGACATACGGGTATTTGTTGTTGATGGACAAATTGTGGGAGCGATGAAACGACAGGCAAAAGAAGGCGAATTTAGAAGTAATTTACACCGTGGTGGAACTGCATCGTTAATTCAGCTTTCCGACGACGAACGTGCTACTGCAATTAAATCGGCAAAAAAACTCGGGCTTGGTATAGCAGGTGTGGATCTTTTACAAAGCAACAGAGGCCCATTGGTGATGGAGGTTAATTCGTCTCCGGGGCTGGAAGGTATTGAAGGCGCAACCGGTTTGGATATTGCCTCTAAAATAATAGAGTATGTTGAGCGCAACGAATTTAACGCTCCGGGGCAATAAAATGAGAGATTTCAATATCAACTCGCAAACCGTTAGTGCCGGAGAAAATAAACAAATAGTACTTAATTCCTACGAGCTGCATACGAAAACAAAAATTGAAATTCCGGTATTTGTTTTTAGGAGTAAAGTAAAAGGTCCAACCATTTTATTGTCTGCAGGTATGCACGGCGAAGAAACAAATGGTATTGAAATTATCCGTAAAATTATTACCCGCAAAGAAATTAATCATTTACTGTGCGGTAACATAATTGCAATTCCTGTTATAAACAGCGTTTCATTTTTATTTGGCAGCAGGGATTTGCCCGATGGGCGTGATTTGAACCGATGTTTTCCGGGCAATAAAAACGGTTCGTTTGGAAGTCGAATTGCTTACGATATTATGAAACACATTGTGCCATTGATTGATTTTGGAATTGATTTTCATACCGGCGGTGCAAAAATTAATAACTCACCGCAAATACGTTGCGTGTTTGAGTTTCCGGAAAACATTGCGCTTGCCGAAAAATTTTCGCCGCCACTCATTATTGATAGTTCCTATCGTGATGGAACATTTAGAAAAGAAGCGGCAAAAAAAGACAAGCCCATTTTAGTTTTTGAAGGCGGCGAAAGCATGCGTTTTGATTATACGGCAATTAACGAAGGTGTAAACGGTTGTTTGCGCTTGATGAAAAGTTTTAATATGCTCAATATCGAAATTCCAAATAACACCGCGGTTAAAATAAAAAAAGATACATGGGTACGCGCTAATGCCAGCGGACTTTTTCATATGAATGTGTTAAACGGCGCTTACATTGCAAAAAACGATCTGTTAGGTGTTATTTGTAATCCTTTCGGCGAGATCGAATATAAGATACTTTCAAGCCTTGATGGTTATATTGTTGGAATAAACAACCAGCCTGTGGTCAATCAAGGCGACGCACTTATTCATTTAGGCATGGAATAAATTCTGGTATTTAAGTTGCAAATGAGCTATACGAAAATGCCCGAAACAAACTACCTTTACCGCCGTGAAAGCCAGCATGTATATTAAACTGTTACGCAAGGCTATTTTAACGTTAACGGCAACCGTGTGTTTTATTACTGTTAATGCTCAGCAACAACATACCACTAACGTTAAAGATTCTTTAAAATTTTATAAGAAAATTAAAAAAGCAGCTTACAAACACAAGCTTACGGCGCGTGCTTATGATGCTGTTTTTGTTGAACCCAAACCTATTGAATATCCAAAACATCCAGGCTCAAAAGAAGAAAAAATCGTAAATCCATATTTAAAATACGAAAAAAAAATTATCAGAAATATAAACATTCGTGTGCTCGATCCGTTTGGTTATTCGGTTACGGATTCTGTTCCTAAAAAAACCAATTCGTTGGAGCGCGCCAGTAATAGGGCACATATTACCACCCGAAAATGGATCATCATTAATAAATTATTATTTAAAGAAAATAAACCGGTCAACGCACTTGAGTTAAGCGAAACCGAAAGGGTTTTAAGGCAGGCTCCGTACATTAACGATGTGATGATCTACATAATTCCATCGAAAAATAAAGATAGCGTTGATGTAAATGTTATTGTACATGATAAATGGCCTATCACAATACCTAATTTGGTTACCGACGTTTTTGTAAATGCAAAATTCAGAAACTATAATTTGTTTGGTGTAGGCCAACGCTTTGAACAATTTGCGGAAATACGAAGATCAAAAGAACTAACCTTTTCCGGCAATTACGGTATTGATAACATAGACAATACATTTATAGCGGCAACCTTATCGTATTTTACAAACAAGGATGTAACCCAATCATCCATATCATTCGACCGCGGTTTTTATTCGCCCTTAGCAAAATGGGCAGGTGGCGTTTACGTAGGAAAATCGTGGGGATTTTATAATTATAAAGATTCGGTTGAAACACCCAAACGAACCAATATGGATAATATTTATTATGATGTATGGGGAGCCAAAAGTTTTAAGCTTACAAAAGATACCACCATCTTTAACCAAAGTACCAACCTTATTTTGGGAGGCCGGTATTATGCAAACGAATATCAGCGGAGGCCAGACCAAACAATCGATCCGGGCCGCACAATTTTAAATAACTACGGCATTTTAGGCAACGTTGGTTTTGCTATACAACAATATTATAAAGATAAATACATTTACCGCTTCGGAGCTAATGAGGATGTGCCCGAAGGAATTATTATACAGTATACTTATGGTACGTTAAAAATTGAACAGAAAAAACGGCGGTTCTATAATGGCATAGAAGTGGCTCGTGCCAAGCATTTTAAAGGCCTTGGATATTTATCAACCACCTTTTCCTGTGGTGTATTTTTCAATAAGCATGTTGCAAATGATATTACTACAAAGTTTAACCTCTATTATTTTAGTGATCTGCTTCGCAAAGGCCGATGGTATTTCAGACAATTTATAAAATACGATTTTATACATGGTGAAAATAAAATATCTAATGAGCGTATTACCTTTACATCCGACGAACTTTATGGCTTTAACAGCGGTACACTTGCAGGCAACACTAAAATGACGGTAAATTCGGAAACCGTTGCGTATTTACCTTACAATGTAATTGGTTTTAGGTTTGCACCCGTTGTGTCGGTTGGCTGGGGAATGATTGGAAGCCCCACGCAGAGCATCGTAAATAGCAGTTTGTATCAGGCTTACACACTTGGTGTGATGATACGTAACGAAAATTTGTTAGCAAGTACTTTTCAGTTTTCATTTGGTGCTTATCCATTTTTGCCCGATGGCGGGAACTATTCGCTTAAATACAATCCCATTGGAAGTTTTACGCTAAGAGTTCGGGCGTTCTCAGTTTCAAAACCTGAATTTATAGGGTATAATTAATTATGGCTTTTTTAGGGCGGTGCCATGGGCCGGGCTTTACGCTTTAATCTGCGGCTTCTCTCCGTTACGCAGCAGGATTTTCGCTGCAATCCCTAACGCATGTACTATTGATATTTTATTCAACGGAACCAACTACATTGGGGGAAAGCGCGTAAAGGATTGCAGCGGAAATCGTTTTTAATGAGGCACGAAATTAAAAACAGTGTAGCGCAAAGCCTGCCCCGACGATAGGAGGGAACGCCCTAACGATAAGCCGCAATTAATACCAACTTTTATTGAACGGTATGTATTAAATTTCTATCGCTTTCCTCATCGTCAAATCATGCTGAATTTATTTCAGCATCTCCCTTTATCTCGAATTATGGGGCGCACCGTTGCGTAAATTCTACATATTATCTCCACACAATTTATTTTTAGTAAAATAAATTAGTGTTTATCAGGAGTTTGTGGTTAAACAGTGCTTTGGCACACAGTTTTGATTAGAGAAGTAGCTCTTAGAATATAACATTGAATTAAAATATTTTATTACGTTCATAAACAGTTTCACTGTTTATAAATTCGGGGGAGTTCAAAAACGTAATAAAATATTTATACAGTGTTCGAGAAATGGCGGTAAGTTTTTACCGCCATTTTATTTAAACCAATTTAAAAACTAAACCCATGGGAGATGTAAAAGATTTATCGCACAAAGAAGGCATTGCAAAATTAAAAGAACTGGCCGAAGACATTAATACGTGCATGTTTTGCACCCGCATAGATCGAATGCCTTTGGAAACCCGCCCGATGGCAACGCGTGAAGTAGATGATGAAGGAAATTTTTGGTTTATCAGTTCAGCCGATAGCCATAAAAATATTGAAATTAAGGATAACGATGAAGTACAATTAATTTATGCGAAAAATTCCGACTCGCATTTTCTTTCCGTTTATGGCAACGCCACCATTTTAAAAGACCAACAAAAAATTGATGAGCTTTGGACAAAATGGGCCGACGCTTGGTTTGAAAAAGGAAAACGCGACCCTAACGTTACACTAATCTCTGTTAAACCGACACAAGCTTATTATTGGGATACAAAAGATGGAAAAATGGTTTCGCTTGTTAAAATTGCTGTTGCAGCCTTAAGTGGCAAAAGCGATGATGGTGGTATTGAGGGAAGTATTAGACTGTAGTATTAACGCTCGCCTCTGAATACTTCGTTCACGTCTGCGCGCTCCCTATTATATTTATGCAGTTTCACGCTGGGTGCAAAACTTATTTTCGCTACAATTAAGGTTTGTGTTTGAGTTAAAGCCCGTAATGTTACTTGCTTAAAACAAAACATGTAAGTTGCGGTTATGATTTTGTGAGCAATAGCGGTAAAAGTAACGAAGGGAGGCTTGCGCAGCGCGGTTTCGACTTTTTCAATAGTCCCTCCCACCGCTTTATACTTTTTCAAATTATCCTTCCGATTTTCCTAAGGCTTTTTCGTGACTTATTGTGCCTGCGTGCCTGAGTAGGTCTCGCTCCTTCAATTCGAGGATAAAATCATCGACTAACCCTGTCGGCCATATACCTTGGCGTTCTTTGCTGTGCCATCGTTTTTGCAGATCTAAATATTGCTCAATTAATGAAACATAATAGTTTTATTTCATCTTCTTTTAAATAATTTATGGCCGTACTTACGTTTGCTTTTTTACAAGCAGTTCGTTTTTTATCCAGAGATTGCATTTCCAATAAAGGCAATTTTCTATCTATCCTGCAATACACTTATTTAGTTAGCTGTTTGTTCGCCACCCAAATACAATAAAAGTAAATCACATACCGTTACGCAGATAAGCGGACATTACCTTTACACATTTCAGTGGACAGTCTCTTTAGCTTCGCCGCTCTTACGCTTTT
>JAYTBK010000322.1:0-18020 GCA_043737035.1 Bacteroidota bacterium
GGGGTAGTGGTGATGATGACATTTATTCTTTTGACTTATTAAAACCTTTTAATATTGGTAAAAAAGTAAAAGGAATTGCGAAAGATAAAAATGAAAAAATAATACCAAATACATTTATAACATTACTTGCCGACAATGGAATTATGCTGGATACAGTTACTACAAATGCTAATGGTTCTTTTGCTTTTTTAGTTGCCGCAGATAAAAAATTTGAGGTAACTGGTAAAAAGGAAAAATATACTGAAGGGAAAACTTTTGTTAATACGTTCGAAAAAGAATTTATTATAAAAGCAGATGTTATACTTCTTAACAAAGACGAAGAAATTGCCAAAAAAATAGAGGTTGGTGCCGATCTAGGTAAAATATTGGAATTGAAACCTCTTCTCAGCGGTGATTTAAATGCTGAAACAGTTTATTTTGATCTAGACAAATCCAATATTCGTCCTGATGCAGTAATCGAATTGAATAAAATTGTAAAAATAATGAACGAATATCCGGGCTTGGTTGTTGAATTAGGCTCATATTCTGATTGTAGGGCAACCAAAGAATACAATCAAGCGCTATCCGATAGAAGAGCAAAAGTATCAGCATGGTACATAAAATCACGAATTACCAAACCTGAACGAATTTATGGTAAAGGTTATGGTGAAACAAAGCCTGTAAACGGTTGTTCATGCGAAGGGGCCACTATTTCTAATTGTTCAGAAGAAGAGCACCAAAAAAACAGACGCACAGAGTTTATTATAATGAAAAAATAAGAACTTAACTCTTTAACAATTTATAAATTAATTTGAATATCCGTAATTATACCTAAAATCAGCATATTAGCAGTATGACATTATTGGAGTTTAGTGAAAGATTTCCAACTGAGAAAAGTTGTCGTTAAAATATAGGCCCCTTGTATAAAATATACAAGGGGTTTTATTTAAATATGAAATATATAATAATAAGTCTTTCACTCGCGTTGAGTCAAATTAACATGGCGCAACAAGTTTTTACATATTACCATGAGGCAGGAAAGGCGATAATTATGCAATGCTTTCCATAAAATACTATCACGAAAACAATAATTTAATATATTACGCTACACATGCCGAGCCGTATGTTGCTTTAATTAAAATCTACGATAAACAATTTTACATTAATACAGAAAACAAAACGTATAACCTAAAAGATACGGCACTGGATTTAAATATCGGAACCTTTTTTATGAGAAAGTTCACCCACCCTAAATAAAATACAAATGGATTTTGGAAAGTCGGTAAAAATTATTGGCGTTAATTCGCAAAAGGCTGACCCCGCTTTATGGTTGAATTTTGTAAAAAGCAAAATATTAAGTACGATATAGCCCTAGACAAAAGAAAAAAATAAACGACCTTTTTGGAGTTTATATTTACCCATCCTGGGTTTTAATTGGTAAGGCCGGAAAGGTTGTTGATTACGCAACAGGTATTGAGCCAAACTTGTACGAGCGTGTAAAAAGTAAAGTAATAAGCAAATAGCTTTTCTGAAAGAAGTAAAAAACAAACTTCAGGAGTTAAAAAGTTGCATTTGAAATTAGCCTACGAAAATTAGTTGAACCAATTAACCGCGTTCACCGATAAATGCTTCCGGAGCAAATATTTTGATTTATTTCCCCATTTTAAACCGGTAATTTATTCCAAAAGACCAGTAGTTGTTGTTTACTTCGGCGCCCCTTCTTTCAAAAAAAGTTTGCCCATTTACTATGGTAGTTTCTTTTAAATAAAATAACGGCTGAAACTGATATTGATAGCCAACAAAAAATAGGACTGATGATTTTACTGAAAAAGGTATTTCTAAATTAATACGGGCCTGCAAAAAATAGGTTGGCTTTTTAGAAGAAACAAATTGTAGCTGATTAGTGTAAAAATCTGTTACCTGTGTTTTTGAACGCTCATCATTTGTCAAAACATAATTAACGCCGCCCCCAACATCTACACTAAATAGGTAACGTTCCTTAAATGGCTTACAGTACCTTATAGCTAAAGGCAATTCAAATGCTTGATGCGTGAAATTGCCAATTACTGAACTGAACTTTAAATAATTTATTTTACGCATTACGATGCGCGGAGCAAAAACGACAGATACATTCCATTTCGATTTGTATTCGTAATTAATTTCCATTAACCCTGAATAACGGTTAGAGATGCGTGGCAGTGTTTCGGAAAGGCTACCATACGCCAAGCCGAGATCATAATCCTGAACTGATCCAAAGCCTATGCCAATGGCATGTTGCGCTTGGGAGGCTACTGTTAGGAAAATACTGAACAAAAATACAAGACGCTGCTTCATGCGGAATACATTAATGGTTAATAAACTTTTACGGATATGTTGTTGTAGCCGATGCACCTCCGGATGCCAAACCGGTGATTGAACTCGAGTAAATTTGCGGATGGAACCCATCTGTTACCAAAGCGTTGTAATTTTGGTTCATTCCATTGATATTGGGTAAAAAATAATCCCATGTATGCTGTGATGAAGATGTGCTGCCAACTCCAAATGACCATCCAATAGTTACAAACGTGCCATTAGCAAGCTTGCCATAAGTAATGTTACCAACCACATTACCAGATAAGCTTAAATTGCGGCTTTTGTTGTCATACCAAGCGCCCCATAAGCGCTTTTGTAAAGATCGTACTCTTATTTTATATGATGTAACTTTAGTGTTAGGCTGGGAGGTCGAAAGCTGATCCCAATTCTGGTAAACGATAGTTCTGTTTCTTCCGCTATTACCAATCTTACTCCTAACAAACGTTCCGGTGGAACTAATTCTTGCTCCCATTAGATAACCAGAAGCATTTCTGACCACAGTAATTCTTTTAGAAGGTATACTTTGGCTTGCGGAAAGTAAGTCGGGTATCATTTGAGCATTACCATCATCTATGGTTTTAATAGCGTCTTTTGTAAATTGATAAATTTTACCTTCAATTTTTATAATCCCGTACGTGTTAGTAAGGTATGCGAAGTTGTAGTTATTGATATTTGCGTCATAAAAACTGCCATCGCCCTCATTTACCGTTACTAGCATATAAGCATATTGAGAGGCAGCCGCGCAATGCCGGACAGGTAGGCCTTCGTAATAAGGAATTGAATCCTGAGCGATGCTATCCAAACGCTGAGATAGTTCCTCCTCTCCTCTAACTACTGAATTAAATGCGCTTCGCATGGAAAGAAAATTCCTTGCTATTTCCCAGGTCTCAACTTGTCCGTCCGGTAGCGACTGTAAGAAAGAAAGCCTTGCATAAAATTCATTTTGAGTGCTGAATGTCAAAAAATTATCAGCGGTAGAACTTCTTAACGAAGCGTTATTACCCGCCGTGTTGGCGAGCTGAGTAGGATTGGTCTTTGCTTCTTTTTTGCAGTTGTATAGAGCGAGTATTAAAAGAGAAGAGATTATAAATGATTTTTTCATAATAATTTTTTTTCAAAAATCTCATTAATTGTTTGCTCACACAACAGGTTATAACTTGTTTTTTTTCTCCGCGAAGTGCGGGTTATCTAAATCAATCAAAAACAAAACAGATACGCCTATTCCTTTAGCTATTTTAACAAGGGTGTAATACGATGCATTACCTGCTTTTCTTTCGATTTGTCCATAAGCAGAAGGTGATATCTTCACTTTAAAGGCCACATCTTCCTGTGTCAAATTATGGGCTTCTCTTATTCCGCGTATCCTATTTGCTAAAAGCATATTGTATTAGTATTTGGTTATAAAAAGAACACTTTTAAAATATTATACCACCATAACGCGACAGTTTTGTTGTGCCACTTTACAAACAAAATATCAAACCAGCAAAAAATAACACGTGGACAGCAGCAGTAAACCAAACGTTACCATTAAGCCGTTTACCGTTAAATGTTTATCTACCTTATAAATAAAAAAACCCATACACAGAGCAAAAATGCCTATTGTGAGGCAGCCGTAGGATTTCATTGTCCAAAAAGATTGTTCGTTGTAACTTAATTTTGCTTTTATTACTTTATCAAAAATATAATCTTTACCAATATAAATGAGTTGGTGTTGTTTTGGCAACTCAAATAAATTATGTGTTTTTAATACGATTTGGTCGCCTGAAATTAAACTTAATTTGAGTTCTGCAATGGGTTGTTTTCCTGTTTCCACATCATAAGCACCATATGTATTTTGCACTCTTAAAATGTACGATTTATGCCAATGGTTTAGTATTAATATGCTAAGCAAACTATACGTTAGAACTGAAACGAGGACAATGTTTGCCCGGTTTATAAATCTGTAAAGATTTCCGCGCTTAAACCTTTCAATTTTTTGAACTTGTTTTAATTTTTTAAGCTCTTTAAAATAATACAACTCGGTTGGAGAAAGTGGAACACGTTGTTTTCTCCGTGGTTGTTCCTCTATCATCAGATATTAATTTTTTTCTCGAGCAAGTAATTATTTCTGTCGCCCGAATTTCTTAAAATTAACTCGCCAATAAAGCCGGCTAAAAAAAGCATTGTTCCCAATATCATTGAAGTAAGAGCGATGTAAAAAGATGGCCTGTCGGCAAGAAGCCGTGCGGCTTTGTGCAAATAAAACGCGTGGTAAGCCTTATCAATTCCTAAATACATTGTTGTAAAAAAACCAACAATAAACATGAGCGTGCCAATTAACCCGAAAAAGTGCATAGGTCTTTTTCCAAATTTTGAAAGGAATGTGATCGTGAGCAAATCCAAAAACCCATTTATAAAACGTTCCCAACCAAATTTACTTACACCGTATTTGCGCGCTTGGTGCTGCACAATTTTTTCGCCGATGTTGTAAAAACCCGCATTTTTGGCGAGCACAGGTATAAACCGGTGCATCTCGCCGTAGACTTCAATACTTTTTACAACTTCTTTTTTATACGCTTTTAAGCCGCAATTCATGTCATGTAAATGAATGCCCGATATTTTTCTGTTTGTCCAATTATATAATTTACTCGGAATGTTTTTAGTAAATGTATTATCAAAACGTTTTTGTTTCCAGCCGCTTACGAGATCGTAATTTTGGGTGGTGATCATTTTATACAGCTTAGGTATCTCATCGGGTGAATCCTGTAAATCGGCATCCATTGTAATAACCACATCGCCCCCGGCAGCATCAAAACCAACATACAGACCTGGCGATTTGCCATAGTTGCGACGAAACTTAATGGCTTTAACGTGTGGATCTTTAGCCGCGAGTGCTTCAATAACCTGCCACGATTTGTCTTTACTTCCATCATCCACAAAAATAATCTCGTAACTGTATCTGTTTTCTTCCATCACTTTTGTAATCCATGCATGGAGTTCAACAAGTGATTCTTCTTCATTTAATAAAGGAATAACAACAGAAATGTTCATATAATTAAATTTGGCCTTTGATGAGGCAACGTACAAATTTTACGAAAAATAAGCTAATAATGAAATAAAATATTTACTTTTGTGGCGGGTAAGTCTTTCACGACCAGCTCCTGTCAAATCCCCCAGGTTGGGAACAAAGCAAGGGTAGATGGTTGAGCGGTGCGATGAAAGTAGCTTACCCTTTTTTTGTGCAGTTTTTTTAGAATTTCTAAATTGAAGCGCGTTTTTTTGGGACCATTAATAATCATTTAAATTTCTTATTTACGTAACCATTAAGGTAGAAGTAAAATTGCGTGAAGGACAGAGCAAAAAAATAGAAGTGAAAGCCTTGCCCTGATTCCTCTTTGCAGGGAAACGCCCAAATTAAAATCATATTAAAATTACTGTAAAGCCCAAACGGAAATTTAGTTTATAAAAAAGTTTTCGTTTTTTCGTAAAACATTATCATTTGCGGAAAATATTAGGCGGTAATGTTTAAATATTCCGGTTTTCGATCATATCCATCCAAATTTGTCCGTCCGAAATTAAGTGATTTCGAAAAGCTTCCCGCGTGGCGTCCTTCGAACCAATGCGATTAATGCCTTTTGACAATAAAAAAACTTTCATCACCTTCCATGCAAGTTCATGAGTAAACTCAAACCTTTGAATAGTGGCTTCCCTAATCATGTCCGTTGGATTTACACCACATTGGGAAACAGCTTCCTCAAACTTCCGAAATGCTTTTTTAAAATTATAAAATCGTTGTTTCCATTTTATATCTGGTCTTTTTCTGCCATAAACTATAGTTAGTTGGATAAATATAATTACCAATGGTGTGTTTCCTTTTGATAAAAAATAAGTCCTACTCTATTAATATGTTCTTCCAGATCGGGCGAGTTAAGTTGTGTATATATTGAAATATCAAATAAATAAGGTGTGTTTAGTTCATCTATTTCAAAATATATTTTCGACAAAATCGTTGAAGTCAAGTCCTTGCCTTTAAGCGTCAGATCAATATCGGAGCCATTTCTGAAATTTCCTTTGGCTCGCGAACCGTAAATGATTATCGTTTCAACTTCAGAATATTTTACAAAAACGGAATTAATTTTATTGATTGTGTTATCTTTCAATCCAAATTTCATACGGTTAAAGTTTTCATTTTAACCGAAAATTCCAAAAACAATTTATAATATAACATTGTAACGCGGTTGGCAATTTTATCAGCTGTAGCTTCATCATAAGAGTGAACGCTTTCGTTTCTACTTTTTATCATGTCCATCCAAACCTCCCCACTATTTATCAATCCTTTATTAAACGCTTGTTGAGTTGCAGTTTTAAAACCAAAGATATCTTTAATGCCATCATCGGTTAAAAAATCTTTCATTATATTCCAAGCAAGTTCGTGGGTATATTCAAAGGACTGAATTAAACCTTGTTCCTCTAATTCATTTAGCTCGCCTTTTTTAATAAATTTTGTAAGTTGTTAAAGCGCATTTTCAAAATTTTTGAAGAGTTGTTTCCAACGTATGTCTCGTTTTTCTCCATCATAGAAATTACTTACTTAAGTATAAATTTCGCTCGCTATAAATGTTTTGAAAATATTCATCATACAAATCATCAATAAAATAAATGGCTTCACCCGTTGACTTCATTTCGGGGCCGAGTTCTTTTTGAATTTCAGGAAACTTATCATAACTAAATACCGGAATTTTTATCGCGTAACCTTTTTTCTTTGGTTGAAAATTAAAATCTTTTACTTTAGCACCCAACATTACTTTAGTAGCATAATTTACGTAAGGTTCATCGTAGGCTTTTGCAATGAACGGAACTGTACGCGATGCGCGAGGGTTTGCTTCGATGATGTAAACGACCTCATCTTTTATAGCGAATTGTATGTTCAACAATCCCACTGTTTTTAAAGCAACTGCTATAGTTTTTGTGTGTTCCTCCATTTGTTTTAGCACATTTTCCGATAAATCGAATGTTGGCAGAACAGCGTAACTATCTCCACTGTGGATCCCGGCCGGCTCGATGTGTTCCATCATGCCAATAATGTAAACATCTTTTCCATCGCAAATAGAATCAGTCTCTGCTTCAATTGCCCCTTGCAAAAAATGGTCGAGCAATACTTTATTATCAGGCAGGTCGTTCAATAATTTTACAACGTGTTCTTCGAGTTCATCTTCGTTAATTACGATTTTCATACTTTGTCCGCCCAATACATAACTTGGCCTTACCAATAGTGGAAATCCTAATTCCTTGGATAAAGTAATAGCTTCCTCGGCATCATTTATTACACCAAATTTAGGATATGGTATGCCATGATCTTTTAATAAATTAGAAAATGAACCGCGGTCTTCAGCCAAATCCAACGATTTAAAATCGGTGCCAATAATTTTAATTCCGTAGCGTTCGAGTTTTTCCGCCAGCTTTAAAGCCGTTTGTCCGCCCAGTTGTACAATAACACCTTCAGGTTTTTCATGCAAAATAATGTCATAAATATGTTCCCAAAAAACGGGTTCAAAATACAATTTATCGGCAGTGCTAAAATCGGTACTGACGGTTTCGGGGTTACAGTTAATCATTATTGTTTCGTAACCCATTTCTTTCGCGGCAAGCACGCCGTGTACGCAACTGTAATCAAACTCAATTCCTTGGCCAATGCGATTTGGGCCACTTCCTAAAATAATAACTTTCTTTTTATCGGTTCTGATGCTTTCGTTTTCATCCTCAAAAGTGGAATAATAATACGGCGTTTTTGCTTCAAATTCCGCGGCGCAGGTGTCAACCATTTTAAACACACGGTTTATATTAAATTCTTTACGCTTTGCAAATACCTCGCTTTCCAAACAACGTAACAAATGCGCCAATTGCCTATCGGCATAACCCATTTGTTTTGCTTCGTACAAAAGATCTTTTGGAATATTGAATAAACTGTGGCGGCCAACTTCGTTTTCAAGCACAATCATTTGCTCTATCTGCTCAAGAAACCACATATCAATGCGCGTTAACTTTTGGATGGTTTTGATTGATATGCCAAGCTTCATGGCATCATAAATCATAAACAAACGGTTCCAGCTTGGGCGTTCTAAGCCAGCCAATAATTCAGCCTGATTGGTGTTTTCTCTACCGTCAGCTCCTAAACCGTTACGTTTAATTTCCAAACTCTGACAAGCCTTTTGAAGAGCTTCCTGAAAAGAACGGCCTATTGCCATTACCTCTCCAACAGATTTCATTTGGAAACCAAGTTCGCGGTTGCAGCCCTTAAATTTATCGAAGTTCCAACGGGGTATTTTTACGATAACATAATCTAAAGTCGGTTCAAAATAAGCCGACGTTAATTTTGTAATTTGATTTTGCAGTTCATCCAACGTATAACCAATAGCAAGTTTACTGGCAATGCGCGCAATGGGGTAACCTGTTGCTTTACTAGCAAGTGCTGATGAACGAGATACACGCGGATTAATTTCGATAGCGATAATTTTTTCTTCTTCATCATCGCTCACGGCGAACTGTACGTTACAACCGCCTGAGAAATTCCCAATACTGCGCATCATTTTTATAGCCATGGTGCGCATTTTTTGATACGTGCTGTCGCTTAATGTTTGCGCAGGAGCTACGGTAATACTATCTCCGGTATGCACACCCATTGGATCAAAATTTTCGATGGAACAAATAATGGCAACGTTATCGTTTTTATCGCGCAGTAATTCCAACTCATATTCTTTCCATCCTAAAACAGCTTTATCGATGAGTACCTCGTGTATTGGCGAGGTTTGTAAACCGCGATTCAATAAATGATCATAATCTTCTTTTCTATAAACTACCGAACCTCCACTGCCGCCCAGTGTAAACGAAGGACGTATTACTAACGGAAATCCAAATTCCTGCGCAACCGATTTTCCTTCTAGAAACGATTTTGCAATTTTGCTAGGCGCCATTGCCACGCCAATTTCATTCATGCGAATACGGAACAGATCACGATCTTCGGTAACTTTAATGGCATCAATATCAACACCGATCATCTTTACGTTGTATTTTTTCCAAATACCCAAATCATCACACTTAAGTGCTAGGTTTAAAGCGGTTTGGCCTCCCATGGTTGGCAATACAGCATCTATTTTTCGTTCTTCAAGAATTTTAATAATAGATTTAACTTCGAGCGGCAACAAATAAATATGATCGGCGGTTACTTTATCGGTCATAATTGTTGCAGGGTTGGAGTTTATCAGCGTCACTTCAATTCCTTCTTCACGAAGGCTTTTAGCCGATTGTGACCCGGAGTAATCGAACTCGCAGGCTTGACCAATTACAATAGGGCCAGAGCCAATTATTAAAACAGACTTTAGTGAGGTATCTTTCATACTATATATTTAAAGTTTGAAAGTTTAGAATGATTAAAAAGATTAAAATAAATCTTTCAAAACCTTTAATTTTTCTAAACTTAAAATTTCCAAATTGGAAAAAACAAACTTGGTAAAAATACGTGTTTGTAAGAATTTGGAGAAGGAAGATTTAAACAATTAATTAATACTTTAGCAATGGACAAAATTTGTAAGTTTGAACGGATGCTACGCCTTAACTATTTCCTTTTAATTTTTCTATTTATAAGCTTAAACATTTTACGGGCGCAGCAGCCCGATTATACCATGCCAAAACCACCGCGAGATTACAGCAAAGAGCCTGCAAAAAACGCGGGTTTTGTGGAGCTTGCTGGTAACGCGGGATTATTTTCCTTTAATTACGAGCGATTGTATTTTTATAAAGAGAAATTCAAATTAGGTGCCAGAGGCGGTTTTGCGCCATTGTTTAACGGCATTTACATAGAACAGGTTTATCTTGTAGAAAATAATTTCATCTTATTTAAAAATCCTCATCATCTGGAGTTTGGCATTGGTGCTACGATGCAACGGAGGTACAACGAACAACCCGGCAAAATTGATTCTTATTTTTGGGAAAATATTTTATTTGGCGTAATGCGCTGCGGGTATCGTTACCAAAAACAAGATGACGGTTTTTTTTTAAGGGCGGGATTTACGCCTGCTATAACAAGTAACGACGCGTTGGGCTTCCATGCAAATTATGTTCAATTATGGGGCGGCGTAAGCGTGGGAATGAGTTTTTAATTCTTCTTCACAGAAATTATAAATAGATCTCCCATTCTGTTAAACGGCCATCGTGTACTTGTAGCAAATTCCAACTTTTTAAGAAATTTAAATACTTTAGGGTATTTAGCAGGAAAATAATGATTAAACGTAGGGGGCAGGAAACAACCCAGTGATCTTAATTTTGCAACTCTGTAGTTATTGCCAAATGTTTTTTTGATACGGTTTGAAGAATAATAATAAGTATCAAAATAATGTCCTTCCAAATGTGATTTAAGACCTTTGGTTGTTAAACGCCTGAATGCAAATTTATATTTTCCTTTAAAAATAGTAGCCCATTCCCATAAACATACCGGTGCTATAAGTACCAAATGAGCCATGCCACCGGGTTTTAAATGTGCATCCATTTGCTTAATTACCGATTCAATATCATCTGCGCAATTTAAGCCGCCAAAATTTGAAAAGATATGGTCAAATAAGTTATCGGTTTTCAATTTTATGGTATTGAATGAACATTTTTCGTAGCTGAGATTACCGACATAGTTTTCTTTCAATTTTAATTGCAGCTGTTGCAGCATTCCGTCCGAATTATCAGTAGCATGAACCATTAAGCCTTGGTTAGCAAAGAATATAGCATCTAAACCTGTACCACAATTTACCTCGAGCATGCTTTGTCCCGGCAAGGCAAACGCCATCACCTGGTTTCTCGAGATGGTGCGATACAATACTTCCATAGGATTGGTATTTGTAATGGTATCAAACATTGATGATTGCGCACTGAAGGCGTCACTTACCGAATACTCCTGCTTCTTAATATAACTCATGTTTTAATTGCGGCTCAATACCATTTAGTTTTTTACGCTGTATGATGGATTGCATTTGTGTTTTAATTAATCGCAGACGCTGTTTTATTTGTCGACCGGGTTTTGTAGCAAGACCTTGTTTTATTTTTTGAATTTTATATTTGAAATGAATGTAACGTTGTAATTCCTTATAAAATTCTTTTTTGTAGGTGTTGCTAAACATCAAATCCAAGTCATCGCTATCCGTCCAATTACTTTTTAATTTTAGTTGATCTTTTACTTTATCATAAAATAAGGTTCCGGGTAAAGGATAAGATACGGAAATGCCAATGTCGTCAGGTAGCAAATCTTCAACCATTTTAATGGTTTGTTTTATATCCTCAATTGTTTCTTCTAAATATGCCAGTTGCAAAAATAAGGCAACGTGGATATGGTGTTTTTTTAAAAGGCGGGTTGCTTCATAGATTTGTTCCACTTTAGTGCCTTTATCCATGGCATCCAATATTTTTTGCGACCCGCTTTCTGCGCCCATCCATACTGTTTTACACCCACTATTTGCTAAATGCTTTATGTTATCTTCTTCCAATAATAAATCGGCGCGGCTTTGAATTTTATACTCAATTTTTACCCCTTCTTTTTTAATATAATATTCAAAATCCTTTAACCAGTTTGGTTTTAAACCAAAAATATCATCGGCAAACCAAATATGGGTAAACCCAAATCGCTGCTGCCATTTTTTAATTTCAAGTACTATGTTTTCAGGGTTGTGTGTGTTATAACGGTTACCGTATATAGGTTTAGCACACCAGTTACACTTATAGGGGCAACCACGGGTAGTTACAAAATTAAGTGAAAAATATCCGTGGTTTACGAGCCACATGTTTTTATAAGGAGCTATATCTGCCAAATCCCAGGCGGGTGGTGGTAACGTATCAAGGTTTTTAATAACTGAGCGTCTACCCGTAATTTTAGTTGTAAATGTTCCATCATCCGAAAATTCTTCGGCGTATGCTATTCCCTGAATATGACTGATTGGTATATTGTCTTTAAAAGCGTTACATAATTCCAAAACTGTTTGCTCTGCTTCGCCAATTGCAATGGCATTTGCACCATGTTGTAAGTAATCCCCAAAATGATCGGCCGCATCAGAACTTGAGGTAATAACCCGGCATCCTTTTGATTTCGCATAAGCCTGCATTTCAAAACATGCATTACGCATATTGGTTAAACACATTTTGGTTAAGTAGTTAAATCCATCATCATAGCTAATAAAAATATCAGGCCTGTAGTTATCAATCGTATCGAAAATATCCTTTGCCGAATCACAAAACATTGTATCAAACAACTTTACTTCATAACCGTGTTCCCTTAAATATGACATCGCGTAAAGCGTTCCTAAAGGTGGGTACGGCATAGCGGTTTTGCGCTGCTTGGCATCGAACTTTAAAAAATAACTATGCGTGAATAAAACTTTCAATTTATTAATACGATTATTCCTCTTTTTTAAGCAATATTAAATATAAATAATAATCTTCCGAACTGATAAGCGCTCCTTTATGGGTGGCAATCACTAAATGGGAAAAAGAAATTGAGCGACTATCATCTCTAAAAACTATTTTCGGTATTTTTTCTATAATCAAATAATCATCATTTAATAGGTTCGGCTGCGAGCATTTAGATTTAAATAACATACACATTTTACACAGGTGGGGTTTGTTTGTGTATCCAAATTCTTTCTATAATCCAACCCTTGTTTGCTATTTAAAATATCGGTTAAAGCATTTTCTTTTGTCGATCCTATAGCATCATGAAAAAAGCAAGGCCGAACCGTTCCATCGGCCTCTATTACTGCTGATACCCAAGGCGCATTGCAAGCCTTATCCGGAAAGTTTACCAAACCACATTGCGCAGCGTAATATTGATAAATCTTCCGGATCTTTTGGGGCGACTCTGCAATGAATTTAGAATAAAAATCGTTTTCAAAATTTTCAATTAACTTATCGATCATTGCATTAAGCTGAGGAAGATCTTCTTTATGAATTAATACATCGTCCTGCTTTTCCTGCGCCCATAACGTTTCCCTGTTGAAAGCTTGGCTGGTAACATCAGCTGGTAAAAAACTAATCGAATCCAAACCTATCTTTTTTGCTGCGAGTATAATTTTATCCCAGTGCTTAAAATTGATGTGATGGATAACACATCTTGCTGATACAGGAAAGCCCGGTTTTAATTTTTTCAAAGCTTTCGCACCTTCATTCAATGATGTGAAAGCTCCTTTAATATTGCGTATCTCGTCATGCAACATTTCATCACCATCTAACGACACAATTACATCGTCCACCAGTTTCACTATATTTTCCGAATGGTGTTGTAGGGTTAGTCCTGTTGAAAGTAAGGAGATCTTTATATCCTTTTGTTTTAAGATCTCACAAAATTTAAAAAAGTTCTTATTTAATAAAGCTTCTCCTCCCGACATCACTACCCTTTTAGTATCCAATTCTTTTAATGAACTTAGAATTTTTTTGACATCCTGTTCAGTAAGCTGCTTTGCGTTTTTATTCCCTTTCCAGATATCACACATCACACATCTGCAATTACATGCGCTATGTGGCATAAGGATCACAATAGGCAACACACTTATTTTATGAGTATACTGCGTGCTATAACGTTTATAAGTATGTAAAAGACTTTGCTTATGCACTGAATAATTTTTTAATTAAATTTTATATTTAACAGGCTTTCGTACTCCTTTTGTTTCAAATCCCATTTATGTAATACCATGTTTTGAAACCCTTTGGTGTGTCGCTTACATACATTTTTCCTCGACCTGAATTGTAACTCGAAATTTTCGTTACTCATTTCAGGATATTTTTTCCGCCAATGCTGTAAGGTTATTCTCAATAAAAAATCATCAAGCATTTTACCTAATATTCCACTTAGTATAAACTCAGTAATAGCTTTCATAGCCGTTGAAGGCGTATCTATACAGTTCTCATTAGGTAAAATAGGTTTGTTAGGGAATCGATTTCTGTACCACTTATTTTTTTGCAAAATAGTGTTGTATAACGGATAGTTTACCGTTGGTATAAGATAAGCCAGCTCCGTACCCGTAAATATATTGTTATCCGGAATGTCTAAATTATCGGAAGAAATAAAATAATTGGTGCACCAATATTTTTTTTTGTGTTTTGGTAATAGTTTAAATTTAATAATCAGCAGTGTTCTGCAAATCCAAAGCCTGCCCGGGTTTGTGATAATGAAAAAATCAATATCTCCATTTTCATCATAGTATTTTTTAGATAATCCACCCGATAAACAAACTCCTTCTACAAAAGGAAACGACGCAATTTTTTTACTATAACGATATGCTGCCGGCATAATTTCATGTGCTCCATTATTGCCGTTTATTCTTTTGGTTACACACTCGCGGTTGTTTTTGATACTTAAAATAAATTCCTGCGCCTTAAATAAAACGCCTAACGACAAAAGTGTTTCAAGCTCGACTGTAAACTTAGGCTCAGCAATGAAAACGGCAGAGTTTTCGTATAGTTCGGCGGCGGTAAGTGGATAATCAAAAATATCAAAGTACAACACTGCCCTAATTATCTCCAATTGGTCTCTTGAATAAATATATTGTTGTTTTGCTATCAAGCTCTCTGTAAATTATTCAATTGGAAAATATAACTTCTTTCAAATTTTATCAATCGTTCTTCTTCTAAAACAAATTTAAGATCATAGTTTAAGGCCATATCTTTTATTCTTTCAATTTCTGCATTTTCCGCTAATATCATGTAAACTTTTGTAGTTGGCTTCATGTAATGATTAAGTCCCGAAAATAATTTTACAAAATATTCTCCGTTTTCCCCACAATACCACGCCAACTGCTTATTGGTGCTCACTTTTCTAAAATAATACGGTGGATTAACCGCAATAACATCATAACCAATTTTCGGTAGTTCATCAAATACATCGCTTTGTAAAAGGGTAACGTTGTTCATGCCGTTTTCAAAATTCAGTTTAAAGTTAATAGCCGTGTTTTCAATCGCCTTCGGGTCAATATCTAAAGCCGTAACAATCGCATTCTTTTTAAATGCCAATAAACTCAATATGCCCGAACCACATCCGATTTCTAAAAAAGTTTTTTTATTTAACTCTTTTTTATTTAAAAACTCATAAAAATATGTAGAGCTAAAAAATAGTTTTGGATGAAACACTTCCTTAAATACCTTTAATTTAAACCGATCGAATGTGATGGTTGAATCCGTTTTTATATACTGAGTTATAAAAGGTTTATAAATGTATTTATAATATAAATAATAAACTCCTTTCATTAAAACCCTTCTTTTTCCGGTTGCCTGTATCTCCATAAAACCTGCATCAGGCGTATTTCTTTAGGGAATATATACACCTTTGTGTAATATCTCCAAGAACCCATCAATTTTAAAAAAAATACTTTCACTTTAGTAAGCTTAATATCGGAAACTGTGGGATAGCAAGCGTTTAATACCGTTTCAAAATTCCTGATCTTATCAATCATGTATGGCTTAATCCAAGGCGTTAGCGGATTTTTTCTTAAATCGAAATTTTCCCAAGCCGGACTAATCCAATCTTCCAGCGTTTCAGGAAATTTAAATCCACTCTTCAAAACCTCTTGGTACATATCCGAACCTTCCGTTGGTACCGGACTATAAGTGTAAATAATTATTTCTGTTTTAGCATTGATCGCTTTTACTTTTTTGATGAATTTAATATCGTCGTCTATTTGCTTGTTCACCTGTTCTTCAGTATCACCAGGTGTGGCAAGTACAAATGAATATTCCGGGATAATATCAAATTTTTTTAGGCGCTCGGCAAATTTCAGGATCTGAGCAGCTGATTGAGTTCCCCCTTTATCCATTTTTTTAAGAACTTCATCATTTCCGGTTTCAGCACCAAAAAAAATCATTTTGCAACCCGATTCACGAAGCAATGCCAAGGATTCATCTTTATACTTATCCATGGTATCAATACGTGCTTCGCCCCACCAAATCATGTTCTCATTTTTTATCAGATTTGAAAACTCCACGACACGTTTTTCAGATACAAAGAAATTATTATCATGAAACTCTATTGCATCGGCCTGATGTTTTTCTTTTAAGAGTTTGATATCATTATAAATTCCAAGTGCTGATTTACCCTTCCAACGGGCGTTATAAATGGGTACTACAGCACAAAACGAGCAAGTGAAAGGGCAACCAAAGCTACTATGATAAGCAATCGTTCGTTTACCAAGGTAAGTTTTGCCAAGATATTTGTTGAGAGGATAAAATTTATTTAATTCATCGTATGGTAAATCGGGCAATTTGTCAAGGTCTAATAATTCTTCTTTCTGGGTTTTAATATAATTTCCCTCTTTTTTAATAATTAGATTTTTAATCGTATCCACATTTTGTCCGCTTTCGATAGCAGCCAATAACTTTGGGAATGTATTATCTCCCGGGCCATTAACGATGTAATCCACATAACCGGAATCGAGTATTACTTTATATTGATTAGATGCAAAATAACCTCCCCAAATAATTTTTACGGCAGGATATTGCTCCCTGATAATTTTTGCATACGGAATAGCCTGTTTCAATTGAGGGCCTGGCATTACAGTGCATCCGAAATAACTATACTCGCCTGTATCCAAGTAGGCATCGATTTTCTGCCAGGGATCGGTTTCTAGATTTCCGTCAACAATTACCCATTTATGAGTTGAATTGATGCTCGCAGCAACTTGTAAAACGCTATTCGGTATACGAGGTTTGTGATTTGCCGCGCGTGGGTTAAAAAGTATGACTCCGTTATTTGTCAATTAATACAAACTGTAGTGTGAATATAATGATTTTTAAGTTCGACTAACCCGTTCTTTTTTTTATTTTTATATTGCTTCATCATGAACATCAGGTATTTCAATAAAGTACGGACAAAATTAAATAAGAAACTGCGTGAACAGTTTTTTGATATAATGTATTCCGTCTTCAACAGTATTCCCAAAAAAACTGAGAGTGCGCGAGGCCTTGTTATATTGGTGTATCATGGCATTTGCCAAACGACGCCCTACCGGTTTAACTCACGTTTTATTACAGCGAAACAATTCGAAAATCATTTAAGATTAATTAAAAAAATATATAATCCTGTTTCTATGCAGGATGTTATCTATAATAATTTGTCGCATATAAAATTAAATGTATTGATCACTTTCGACGATGGTTTGAAAAATAATTACACCTATGCATTTCCTCTCCTTAAACAGTACCGCATTCCCGCCGTGTTTTTTGTTACGGGCCTTCCATCTACCGATCTTCCTTATCTGTTTAATGATCTTACAGACGTGATACCTTTAAAGATACATAAACCGGTTACTATTTATGAAAAAGTATATTCCCGTAAAAAAATATTTTTAAATTATAGGTTGATTAATCAAGAAAATGAAAGCATTGCTCTAATACATCACCAATCATCGCACAATACGCGTAAAGTTATTTTAAAGAACCTATTAAGTTACGTTCCTTTTTCCGCGCTTGCATCTTACAACGAGTATTACGAATTGATGGCCGAAAAAGAGTTGAAAGAGATAAGTGATCATCCCTCATACGAAATAGCCTGTCATGGATTTTACCACACCGATTTAAGTTGTTTGTCAAAACATGATTTAAATGATGAATTAAAAAAATCAATCGAATATTTACATTCGGTTACGGGCAAACCGGTTAATGCAATCGCTTTTCCTTATGGTAACTTTAGCCAG
>JAYTBK010000323.1:0-3538 GCA_043737035.1 Bacteroidota bacterium
TGTAATTTTCTGCTCCATTGGCCTTATATTTCATGTTAACTTTTTGCCAACCTGATGTATCTGTAATAAAATTGTTCATATCGTTTTCAACATCAGGTATAAAATTAGTTAATCCATAAGAAGACAAATCATTATATTTTGAATTAAAAAACTTTACTCCAAATTTATATGAAGTGCATGGCATTACGCCTTTGGATAAATAAAATTCTATATTGTATACTTTATTTGCAGACAAGGTTTGAGCTAATTTATTCTGAACATATTCTCTATAGTTTGAATAAGATGCGAATCCTACATAAAACCCGGCCATATTCATTCCTGTTTTTGGAAATTGATACCCTGCACTTGGAATTAATGGTGGAGTAATATTCCCATATTTTGGATTTTCGCACCATAAATCGCTACTACTTTTAATAGGATTACTCCAACCTTTACAGCCTGCCCATTCAAATATATCAAGCCCTATAGACGCATAATTACCATAACAGGAATCAATATTTTCAAAGCTACCGTTGGTAATATATTCCGTTTGTGTTTTTGCTTCACAGCAAAACGTTATTATAAAAAGAAAAATATAAAAGGATTTATTCAATTAATAAGTTGTTGTTTTTAATAAAATTGATGAGGTTCAAACATGCTGCACTGAGCCTGTAAAACCTTTTGTTTGCTTAATTTTTTAAACAAACAACTGTTTGAGGTTTGTGTTTTTTTAGTAATTAAAAGGTATGCTTCTTGCTATCTTTGCGGTTGGTAGAAGCTTCGTAATTTTTACCAGCGGAAAGGAGTAAGCTTCTAATTAATTATTGGTTGCCCTCCTTTCTTTATATTTAGCTACATTGCCGCTGTTACATATAAATATACATTCGGCGGGTTAAAACTATTTTGGGGGATAAAAATCATTTGCTTAAACGAAGTTAAATAATTTGGTGTAAAATCAAAATTTTTAAGCATTATTTTAAACTTAAGTTTTGGTTCATCGCTAAATAAAATTGCTTCACTCGTTCCTCTTTCGCAATAACGTTTCTCGTGGCCCGGTTGCAGTTATGATAATGGAAACGATCGCAACAACAGTGCTCTTGCACTGCTAACATGCCACGCTGCAATTTCACCATCGATATCACAAAAAAAGCCCCTCAAAAATGAGAGGCTCTTAAAGTTATTTTTAATTTTTTAGTAGTTACCTTTTAACTCAACACCTTGTCCTATTTTTTGCAAAGCGGTAATGTAAGCGGCAATGCGCATCGATGTTTTAAATGTAGCTGCGTTATCCCAAACATGAGCAAAGGCAATTTCCATTTTCTCATCATGCTTGGTATTAACTTCGTTTTCTGTCCAGTAATAGCCGGCTTTGTTTTGTACCCATTCAAAATAAGAAACCGTTACGCCACCACTGTTTGCCAATATATCCGGTACGGTAATAATTTTTTTATCGTTTAATATTTTATCTGCTTCGGGCATTGTAGGGCCGTTTGCGCCTTCAACAATTAACTTAGCCTGTATGCTGTGTGCTAACTCCTCTGTAATTACATTTTGTAACGCCGCAGGTACTAATACATCGCATTTACAAGTAATAATTTCGTTGGCTTTTATTTCTGTACCACCTTTAAAACCTTTTAAAACACGGTTGTTGTTTGCCGCAAATTCTAAAGCTGCACGAATGTCGATTCCATTTTCGTTATAAAAAGTAGCCGTATGATCGCCAATGGCTACAATTTTAATTCCTTGCTCAGATAATAACCGGGCTGCGTGCGAACCTACATTTCCAAAACCTTGTACAGCAGCTGTAACTTCCTTAGGATTTAAATTCATTTTACGCAACGCCGCTAATGTATTAACCATTACACCGCGTCCGGTAGCTGCATCACGCCCTAGCGAACCTCCAATAACAATTGGTTTACCTGTAATAACACCAGGACTATCTTCGCCCGTTACTTTATTAAATTCATCTAATATCCAAGCCATTTCTCGTCCGGAAGTTCCCATATCGGGTGCAGGAATATCCTTGTTAACACCAAATACATCTTTCATTGATCCAGCGTAAGCTCGAGTCATGCGCTCTAATTCCCCAACGCTCATCGTGCGTGGATCACATTTAATACCGCCCTTTGCTCCACCGTACGGTAAATTTGCAACGGCACATTTAAAACTCATCCATGCTGCCAACGCCATCACTTCATCCTGGTTTACATCCATTGCGTAACGAATACCACCTTTGGATGGTCCTAAAATAGTTGAGTGAACAATACGGTAACCTTCAAAAACCTGAATTTTACCATTATCCATCATAACCGGTAAACTTACTTTTACTTGTTTTACAGGGCTTCTTAGTATAGTGGCAACGTCTTCCGACATATTCATTAATTTGGCAGCTACATCAAGGCGGGCTAAAACAGCCTCAAACATACTTTGATGTTCTGCTTTATTTGCAGTTTGTGTTGACATACGGTTATGTGTTTTAAATTAAATTGTTTGGTTAGGGGTACAAAAATAATAAATAATATCAATCAATTTAACGGATTTAGTCTAATTATTGGTAGTTATAAACCTGTTGGTTTGTATTAAGTTTAGGATATAAAAATAAGATAAGCATAGATGAAAGGCGTAACAAAAATTAAACTGTCAAAACGATCAAGTATACCACCGTGGCCCGGCATAATTTTTCCCGAGTCTTTTACACCGGCATGTCGCTTCATCATTGACTCAATTAAGTCGCCAAGGGTGCCAAATACACTTACTAAAACAGAGATAGCTATCCAATGTACCAAAGCAAGTTCAGTGAACCAAGTTGAAATAATATATGCACAGCCAATGTTAATTACTGTTGCTCCAATTGATCCTTCCCACGTTTTACCGGGAGAAACGCGCTCAAAAAGTTTATTTTTTCCTATTAGGCTTCCAACAAGATATGCGCCCGTATCGCTAGCCCAAATAAGTAAAATGATGCCTAGTACATAATGGTAATTATACGGAGCTAAGTCATTGGATAAAGCCAAGGTACTGCCACCTTGATTATATAATACACATTGTGATGAGAAGTGTAAACAGGAAACATTTACGAGCAGGGCAAACGGAATAACAGCGTAAATAATGCCTGCAAACGTGTAGGCAATATTTGTAATGACACCTTGCGTTTTATCGAACAGGCCTGAAATAAAAATAGAGAAACTAACGATTAAAATTAAAGGAACACCAAGCGGAAATTGTACCCCATGAATGTTATAAAGCACCGTGTAAATAAAAATCAATGCGCCGGTTATCATTCCGATAGCTCTGTAAGGCCGTGCGCCAAGTTTACCAGCCAATTGATAAAATTCGCATAATCCCCACATAGAAACTATGCAAAACAATAGCGCAAAACTGATAAAATTAAATAGAATACAGCTTAATAAAACCACTACAAAAACAAGTGCTGTAATTGCCCGTGTAGAAAGAGTTTTTAAATTTAATGCCATAAAAAATCCCTCTCGGCTGAGAGGGATGCAGTTTTAAATTAATATTATTCTGAAACTTTAATTGCCTCGTAACATCTTACCTCACC
>JAYTBK010000324.1:0-3514 GCA_043737035.1 Bacteroidota bacterium
CACCTCTTTCGCTAATTTTAGTATGCTCAAGTTCAATAATGATATCATTCACTGTATGTGCTTCGCTTAATATAGCTGCCGTGCAGGTCATGTCGCCAATGGTTCGGTACCTTACATTACGCTTTACTATTTCATCATCCGCGTTTAGATTTATAAATTTACATGTGGCCATCAATTGCCCGCTTTCGGTTACAATACATTCTCTTTCATGCGTAAAATATATGGATGGCAGCGTTATGTTTTCTCGACGAATATAGTTCCACACGTCAAGTTCCGTCCAGTTACTCAGCGGAAAAATACGTACATTTTCACCTTCATTAATTTTGCCGTTATACATATTCCATAATTCAGGCCTTTGAATATGCGGATCCCAAATTCCATTTTTATCCCTTACAGAAAATATCCTTTCTTTGGCGCGTGCTTTCTCTTCGTCTCTGCGGGCGCCGCCAACGCACGCATCAAAAGAAAATTCTTTAATCGCTTCAAGCAGTGTAACTATTTGCAAGGAATTCCTGCTCGGAAATTTTCCCGTAGCATCAGGTAATGTTTTGGCTTTAATGGTATCTTCGACACTTCTAACAATCAAACGTTCATCGATATCTAAAATAAGTTTATCCCTATAGTTAAGCGCTTCAATAAAATTATGTCCGGTATCAATATGCAATAACGGAAACGGAAATTTTCCTGGCCTGAAAGCCTTTAAAGCCAAGTGAACAAGACAAATGCTATCTTTTCCGCCGCTAAAAAGCAAAACAGGGTTTTTGAATTGACCTGCTACTTCACGCATAATATAAATAGCTTCCGCCTCCAAATCGTTCAAATAATTTAATGTTGGTTCCGACATCATTTTATTAAAGATAAGGATACTCTTCAGAAACCAAAAAAATAATTTCCACGTTTCAGCAAGCACGTACTTTTTGAAAGTTAAAATAAATAACTCAATATTGCCATATTCAAAACTAATTAAAATATAAGGCCAGAGGTTTTTAAAACGCATAACTTTCCCTGCAGAAATTAATATTATTTCTAATTCAAACCTTTACATTTGCCCGTGCTTAAAAACGTTAGTAAACATCATTTACTTTTACACTTCATTGTTTTTATCTGGGGTTGGTCGCCCATATTGGGTAAAGGAATAAGTGTTGGTGCTTTGCCGCTTGTGTGGTTTCGCATTGCATTTACCATTGCAATTATGTCGCTATACCTTGTATACATAAAAGCAAATTTAAAATTATCATTCCAAAAAATAGTTCAATTAAGCATTATTGGTTTTATTATTTGTATTCACTGGTTATGTTTTTACGGCGCTATTAAAGCATCAAATGTATCCGTAACGATGGCGGCTTTTAGCACTGGTACTTTATTTACGGCTATTGTAGAACCGATATTTTATAAACGCAGGATTGTGTGGTACGAGCTTGTAATAGGCCTGATTATCATTGCAGCAATTTGTTTAATTTTTTCCGCTGAGTTTAAGTTTGGTTTAGGTATTTTACTCGGAATATTAGCCGCATTCACGGCATCTGTGTTTAGTGTGTTTAACGGATTATTAATTCAGGACACGCGCGAACCAATCACTTCACCGGTATTATCTTTTATTGAACTGACAGCGGCTCTTGCCGGACTCAGTATTTTTTTAGCATTTACGGGTAATTTTTCACAAGACTTTTTTACACTGTCGGGCCAGGATTTAATTTTGTTAATCATATTTGCGGGAGTGTGCACGGTATATCCGTTTATAGCCAGCGTAAATTTAATGAAACACATTACACCTTACACCATAAACCTTAGTGTAAACCTCGAAGGTGTTTATGGTATTGTGTTGGCCAGCCTTTTGTTTCATGAAAATAAATACATGTCGGCTACTTTTTATGTTGGGTTTTCGATCATCCTATTTGCCATATTTTTAAACGCGGTATTGAAACAAAAATTTAGCAAGTAACCAAAAAATTGTAACATTAATATTACCTTTGCATCCAATAAAAAAACGCGATGCAGTTTGAGTTAAGTCTTGATTATTTACAACAATTAAAAACCGCCATTAGCAACAAAGATGATGGAGTAATTAAAGCGCAACTGGAAGAGTTGTATGCTGTGGATATTGCCTTGATTTTAAACAGGCTTGATGTTGAAGAAGCCAGCTACATTTACGATTTACTGGATGAAGAAATTGCTGCCGACAGTTTGCTCGAAATGGACGAGGAAAAAAGGGAAGCATTTTTAGCCACTTTTTCTACCAAAGAAATTGCTGAACAGCTTGATAACATGGAGTCGGATGATGCCGCCGACATGATTAACGAGCTGCCTGAAAACATACAGGACGAAGTTTTATCGCACATTGAAGACATTGACCAAGCAAGCGATATTGCAGATTTGATGAGCTTTGAAGAAGGCACCGCGGGTTCACTAATGGCAAAAGAATTGGTAAGTATTTACGCCCACGAAACTGTTACCGCTTGTATTGATGAGATAAGGCGGCAAACTGAAAACGTGGAAGTAATGTACGCAGTTTATGTGGTTGATGACAATGAAAAACTCATTGGCATGCTCTCATTAAAAAAATTAATTATTTCACATCCACTTGCGTTGGTTGAAGAAATTTATGATGCAGATGTTATCTCTGTAAAAACTTCGGCGGCAAGCGAAGAAGTTGCTGAAATTATACAGAAATACGATCTGGTAGTGTTACCTGTTGTTGACCAACTCGGAAGATTAGTGGGCAGAATTACCATTGATGACGTGGTTGATGTGATGCGCGAGGAAGCTGAAAAGGACATACAGTTGATGAGCGGTATTTCCAACGACGTGGATAGCAACGCGAGTTTGTGGCGTTTAGCAAGTGCCCGCATTCCGTGGCTTTTAATTGGAATGTGCGGTGGTATTGTGGGTTCACGAATTATTGGTTCATATGAACAACACATACAAATACATCCTGAAATGGCTTTTTTTATCCCACTGATTGGTGCTACCGGCGGAAATGTAGGCGTACAATCATCGGCAATTATTGTACAAGGCCTAGCAAGTAACACGTTAAGAACGGATAAAATTGCCCCGAAATTATTAAAAGAATTGGGTGTTGGATTAATAAATGGATTGATTTGTTCAACACTCATTTTAGGTTACAATTTACTCATCAACGAATCGTGGACGCTTGCTGCAACGGTTAGTATTGCGTTGTTAACGGTGGTATTATGCGCTTCGTTTTTAGGAACATTTGTCCCATTAATGATGAACCGTTTTAAAATAAATCCTGCACTTGCAACCGGTCCTTTTGTAACCACACTAAACGATATCATTGGAATTTCAATTTATTTTTTAGTTGGCAGAATGCTTTACAGCATGGTATGATGGAAATAAATTCGCTCAAAGAATTAATATCAAAACAATTTACAAATGTAACGCGCATTACTATTTCAAGCGGGTTAACGGTTTTCCCCGAAGAAATTTTTCAGCATGTTGATACGCTCGAAATTTTAGACTTTTCTAATAACAGTTTAAGTGAGATACCGGGGAA
>JAYTBK010000325.1:0-8606 GCA_043737035.1 Bacteroidota bacterium
ACACTCAGGTAAGCTTTTAATTCTTTTATTTTACCGGAGGTTTCTAAAATTTGCTTTTGTTTTTCAAACTCAATCTGTTTTTCAGTTTCGTTGTAGTAAGCTTCTTTTACGTATTCTTCACCATAGAGAAAAGTTCCGTCGTTTATTTCCGGAACAAACCGCCCACGTTTGTCGACTAATGTAAGCGAGGCAATTCCATTTTGTTTTGCTACCCTAAAATCGTCGGCGCCAAAACTCGGCGCAATGTGTACAATTCCCGTACCGTCAGTTGTGGTAACAAAATCGCCAAGAATTACTTTAAACGCATCGCCTTCCGGTTTTACAAATGGTAAGTGTTGTTCGTATCCGATTCCTGCCAAGTCAAAGCCTTTACAATGACCTACAATTTTAAAAGGAATGTTTTTATCGCCGGTTTTATAATCTTCAAATTTAAGATCGGTATGTTTTTCTGAAAAATATTTATTAAGAAGATCTTTAGCTAATATAACGGTTTGAGAGTGTCCGCTAAATGGGTTAAAGCTTTCTACAAATACGTACTCAATGTCTTTACCAACAGCTAATGCCGTGTTGGAAGGCAATGTCCATGGAGTGGTGGTCCAAGCAAGGAAAAACAATTCGGCAGTATGCAGATGCACAGTCGGTATTTTTGCTTTTATATCTGCCAACTGCTCACTGTCAACTTTAAACATCACCGTAGCAGTTCTATCCTTCACATCTCTGTAACAACCGGGTTGGTTCAACTCCGCCGATGATAAACCTGTTCCTGCAGCCGGTGAATAGGGTTGTATGGTAAATCCTTTATACAACAGATCTTTTTTAGATAAATTCTGCAACAGCCACCACACACTTTCAATGTATTTGTTATCGTAGGTAATGTAAGGATCACTCATATCAACCCAGTAACCCATTTTAGCGGTAACGTCTTCCCACTTGTCTGTGTATTTCATTACCTCTTTGCGACAGGCTTTATTATAATCTTCAACAGAAATAAATTTTTTACTGTTTGGGTTGCCGATATCTTCTTTGGTAATGCCCAATGTTTTTTCAACGCCCAGCTCAATAGGCAAGCCATGTGTATCCCAACCTGCTTTACGTTTTACCTGATAGCCTTGTAATGTTTTATAGCGACAAAAAATATCTTTAATGGTACGGGCCATTACATGATGAATTCCCGGCAAACCATTAGCGCTCGGCGGGCCTTCGTAAAACACCCATGGAGTTTTTCCTTCGCGCAAAGCAACGGATTGTGAAAAGGTGTCGTTTTCGTTCCAATAGGTTAAAATATCTTTACTTATCTGGGATAAGTTAAGTTGTGTATATGTTGTGTACTTTTTCATTTGTTTTTTAACCACATAGGCGCATAGAAAACAGAGTTTTAGAGAACCGATATATTATTTTTAGGGGAGCGAATTTACAAAAAAATGCGATGACTTTTAGTTTTTGAGAAGTGAAAATCAGGCTTTAAAACTATGTTCCTACGTGTTTTATTCCATTTTCCCCATCTGCTTCAATTTACTTTGAAAAGAATATCCAATGGTTTTGGCTCGCTGTACAGCCATTTCGGCTTTTTCACCTTCAAACAGATCGTGAACAGTGTTCTCAAAAACATTAAGCCAAATTGTAAAATGCTCAGCAGTTAATGGAAGATTAGCATGTTTATCAAACACATTTGTGGTGTAACCTTCTTTGTCCAATAAAACAAATTCCCAAAAGGCTACGATGTGTGGTATGTGCTTTTCAAAATCGATGTGAGCAAAAATGGGTTTAACGAATTCGTTTTGCAAAAGGTTATCGTAAAACGTTTTTACTAAATGCTGTACATCATTTGTATTTGCAACGTCGTGTTTCAATTTATTTTTTTTTAAGAACCTGTATGCTGTGGCTTATTCCTATATTATCTAACTGTTCTACAATATTAAAACCTGCTGCATCAATCAATTTATTAAAAACTTTGCTATCGTACATCTGGCTGTTTCCGTTAGCAATATTGGTAAAGTACAGCGAAGTCATTTGCAAACTAAAGGCTCCGGGTTCAAATTTTTGTTTGTCCCAAAAAGTTTCCATAATGTAAATATGGCCATCTTCCGAAATTGCTTCGTGACACCGTTTTAAAATGCTAATGATTTCTTTTTCGCTAAAGCAATCTAAAAACTGGCTCATCCAAATGACGTCGGCTCCTTTTGGGAAACGGTTTGATTCCTCTAAAATATTTATAGGATGGTATGTTACTCTACCTGAAAAGCCAGCCTCATTAATATTTTCTTTTGCTACCGCTAACTGAATTGGTAAATCGAGCAAGGTTACCTTTACCGCCTTATCTTTCGCCATACTTTTTAAAGCAAACTTTCCGGTATTAGCGCCAATATCCAATATATGTTTTGGGTTTTTCTTAAACAAATGGTTTAAGGCAATATCAAACGAACCATCTGAGTAATAATGATCAAAGTTAAACCAACTGTCTTTTGCAGATTGGGGCAACACTGAAAGTCCTTCATAAACAGTAGGCCATGGACCAAGTGCTTTTAAACCTGTTGGTTTTGTTTCCTTAATACTATCGGATAATGTAAACATGCCTTCATAACAAACATCGTTGCTAAAATCCATATTAACACGTGTCATTTTATCATTTAAAATAAATACACCGGTTTTTGTGATCGAGTATTTTTCTTCGTTAATTAAAATTAACCCAATTCCGAGTCCGGCTTCAACTAATACACGTATTCCGTATTCGGTAAGGCTTATTTTTTCGCAAATTTCGGTTAACGTAATTCCGTTAGTGCCGCTTTTATTAATAACTTCAAGTATGCCCAAATCGCGCAGCGACTTCGAAGCTTGAAAAACAATTGGGGCAAAAGCGATAAACTGGGCGGCAGTAATAGCTTCAAAAGCAGTTTTGGAATCTTTAGTAAAAAATTTCATACTTTTTATAAAAGTAAAAAGGGTTAAAAAAAGTACAAAATAAGTAAAGATTAAATAACCAGAGCGTAAAAATTAATTTTTTATGGATTTAGTCTAAAACATAAATACCCAACCCCACGGATAGTAAAATTATTGTAATTTTGTAAATTGCACAAATAATATGGTAAAGATTGGGGATAAGAAGATTTCAGCGGATGATTTCTATAAAGTTTTAATTAGTAACCTAGAGTTACAATTAGATGAAGAGGCTGTGCGTAAAGTTTACCGTAGTCATTATTTTTTAAAAGAGTTTACGCGCGAAAAATTAATTTACGGCATTAATACAGGATTTGGCCCGATGGCGCAATACCGCATTAACCACGATGATCAAGTTAAGTTACAATATAATCTTATACGCAGCCATTGTTCGGGAGCCGGCAATCCGATACCCGAAATAGATTGTAAAGCTGTAATGCTGGCGCGTTTAAATACCCTCATGCAAGGTTACGCGGGTATACACCCTGATGCACTTATTTTAATTAAAGATTTAATCAATAAAAATATATCACCGGTTATATACGAACATGGCGGCCTTGGCGCTAGTGGCGATTTAGTACAGCTGGCTCATTTAGCGTTAACCCTTATCGGCGAAGGTGAAGTGTATTACAACGGCGTTATAACAAGCACGGCTGAAGCATTTAAAAAGGAGAATGTAAAACCCATGGAAATTCACATTCGTGAGGGTTTGGCCTTAATGAATGGAACGTCCGCTATGAGCGGTATCGGCATGTTAAACGTAATATATGCCGAAAACCTGATGAATTGGAGCATATTGGCATCTGCAACGATTATGGAATTGGTTCAAAGTTTTGATGATCATTACTCAACGCCACTCAACGAAGTGAAACACCATTATGGGCAGAACGCGGTGGCTACTGCTTTGCAAACTACTTTAAAGGATAGTAAACTGGTTAAAAGTCGCGAAGAGCACCACTATAATCAAAAAGTTGAAGTTGATGTATTGGTTGAAAAAATGCAGGAATATTATTCCATTCGATGTGTTCCCCAAATAGTTGGACCCATTTTAGATACGGTTAATTACGCCAAAGAAGTTTTAATAAACGAAATAAACAGTGCCAACGATAATCCGATAATTGATTGGGAAAGAAAAAATGTTTACCATGGCGGTAATTTCCATGGCGATTATGTGGCTCTTGAAATGGATAAACTAAAAATTGCAATTACTAAATTATCAATGTTGGCCGAACGGCAATTAAACTTTTTATTAAATAATAAATTAAACAATATACTGCCTCCGTTTGTAAACCATGGCGTGTTGGGCTTAAATTTAGGAATGCAGGGCGTGCAATTTACTGCAACATCCACGACTGCCGAAAATCAAACATTATCTAACCCAATGTATGTACATAGTATACCAAGTAATAACGATAATCAGGATATTGTTAGTATGGGCGCAAACGCTGCACTAATGTGCAAGAAAGTAATATTAAACAGTTATGAAGTATTGGCCATTGAATGGATGACAATTTTACAAGCCATTGATTATTTAAAAGTAGATGATAAACTATCAACAAAATCAAAAGTTGCTTACGATAAACTAAGGGCTATATTTCCATGTTTTATAGAAGACAACATCAGGTATAAAGAAGTAAAAGCTGTACGCGATTATTTATTCTATAATCATATTGAAATTCTTTAAAAAAAACAATTAGGTGAGTTCGGCATCCGTATGGAAATAAAATAAAAGCAATTAAATTTCCGGTAAACGTTCGAATAAAAATTTTAAACTATGGAGTACGCATTAGTAACAGGCGCAAGCCGAGGAATTGGTAAGGCAATTTGCATTCGTTTGGCAGATATGGGTTATAATATTATTATTAATTATACCGCTAACGACGCCGAAGCGGAAAAAACACTGGCACTTGTAAAAGCAAAAGGGGTTGATGCATTACTGATGAAGTTTGATGTTAGTATAACTGCCGAGGCCGATGCTCATATTGAAAAATGGATTGATAACAACAAAGAAAAAACAATTTCTGTACTGGTAAATAATGCCGGTATACGCCGCGATAATTTAATGGTTTTTATAAACCCCGATGACTGGGACAGAGTAATGGATATTACCGTAAAAGGTTTTTATAACGTTACGCGCCATGTTGTAAAACACATGTTAGGCAAGCGCAAGGGGCGTATTGTAAATATTGTTTCACTATCGGGGTTAAAGGGAATGCCCGGCCAAACAAATTACTCTGCTTCTAAGGGTGCAATTATTGCGGCAACCAAAGCGTTGGCACAGGAAGTTGGCAAACGCGGTATTACAGTAAATGCTGTCGCGCCAGGATTTATAAAAACTGATATGACGGAAGATATTAACGAAGCCGATTACAAAAACATGATACCTATGAACCGTTTTGGTGAGCCCGAAGAAGTGGCTGGTGTGGTGGCATTTTTAGTTGGTAAGGATTCATCATACGTTACGGGACAAGTTATTTCTGTAAATGGAGGATTGTACAGTTAGTTATTAATTTTTAGTTCTTAGTTTTTAATATTAACAACTTAAAACTCAACACTAAAAAGTTATTAAAATGAACAGAGTAGTAATAACAGGTATTGGAGCCTGGAGTTGTTTAGGAAAAACATTAGATGAGGTTAAACACTCCTTATTTACAGGCAAATCGGGGATCGTTTTAAACCAAGAGCGAAAGGAGATGGGCTACCGCAGTGGTTTAACCGGTTTTGTTGAGCGACCTCAATTAAAAGGATTGCTCGACAGGCGGCAACGTATTGGAATGGCCGAACCGGCCGAATTTGCTTACATGGCTACTATTGAAGCATTAAAAGTTGCACGAATTGATCAGGATTTTATAAATGCAAACGAAGTAGGCATCATTTACGGAAACGACAGCGTAGGCGGAGCAACGATTGAAGCCAATGATAGCATCAGAGCAAAAAAAGATACCACATTATTGGGTTCAGGCGCAGTTTTTCAAACCATGAATTGTACCGCAACAATGAACCTAAGCACCATATTTAAATTAAAAGGAATAAACTATACACTGGGCGCAGCTTGTGCAAGCGGATCGCACTCAATTGGTATGGGCTATTTAATGATAAAATGGGGTTTGCAACAACAGGTAATTTGTGGTGGAACTCAGGAAACTAACAATAATACGTTTGGGGCTTTTGATGGATTAAGCGCATTTTCCGTTCATGAAAATGAACCCACTAAAGCATCAAGGCCTTTTGATAAAGACCGTGATGGACTCATTCCGAGTGGAGGTGCAGCAACCATTATTTTAGAAAGCTTGGAGTCGGCGCAAAAACGCGGCGCAAAAATTTTAGCAGAAGTAATTGGTTATGGTTTCTCAAGCAATGGCGAACACATTTCAAACTCGAGTGTCGATGGTCAGGTACGCTCATTAAACATGTGTTTAAAAGATGCCGGCATTAATCCAAAAGAAATTGATTATATAAACGCTCATGCAACATCAACACCGGGCGGCGATAAAGTAGAAGCACAAGCATTGTATACTATTTTTGGCGAACACAACACACCGGTAAGTTCAACTAAATCAATGACCGGCCACGAGTGCTGGATGGCCGGCGCCAGCGAAATTGTTTATTCAATGTTAATGATGCAAAATGATTTTATCGCTCCCAATATTAATTTCCAAAACCCCGACGAAGATTCGCAAAAATTAAACATCATCGCTGAAACAAAAAACGCGAGTTTAAACACCATATTGTCGAACTCCTTTGGCTTTGGCGGCACAAATTCTACTTTGATAATTAAAAAATTTATTTAATTTTGTGTAGAATTATAATAGCGTTTTTTTTACAATTACAAACATGACAGAAGCAGAGATCATAAAAACAATAAACGGTTTTTTAGTTGAGGAATTTGAGGTGGAAGAGGAAAAAATTGCTCCTGCAGAAAATTTAAGGGATACGCTTGAGCTTGATAGTTTGGATTACGTGGATTTGGTTGTGGTAATTGAAAGTAATTTTGGTTTTAAAGTAAAAGGCGAAGATTTTGCTTCCATTCATACCTTTACTGATTTTTATAATTACTGTTCTTACAAAATAAAAGAAAAAGAAGTAGCCTAGTTTAAATTGATATTTAATTTTGTTGAAACAAAACACAGCGTGCGCTTTGTTTTTTTTATTAGAGCTAAGTCTCCGCTTTATTAAACGCTTAATTTATTATATTTGTAATATGAAAGCGATGGTAATTAAGCCTAAAAGCTAAACAGAATTTAAATTCATTAACGATTTGTTAAAAAAACCGGGTATAACTTCTGCAACAATGGGCGAAGAGGTTTTGGAAGACGCCGGTTTATTAAAAATGCTTAAGTCGGTCGATAAAACAAAAAAAGTCAGTAAAGAAAGTATTATTAACAATCTTAATCTTAATCGTAATGCGAATTGAGTTTTTAAGTAAATTTTCTGAAGACATTGATAAAATTAATCCGAAAACGTCAGTTAGGCGATTTTAAAATAGGTTTCTTTTATGAAAATCATACAATTATTTTCGCGCTAATTGTAAACTGTAAAGAAATCTATAAGGTCTTTCCATAATATTTCAGATCATATAATACAAAGTGCATGAGCGATAAAAACAAATGGAACGGACAGTCAAAAGGTAAAGTATTTGGTTTTAAAATTTTAGGTTTTATTCTTAATACGTTTGGCTTACGACCTGCCTATTTTATTTTGCGCTTTGTAGCGTTCTACTACTTTCTTTTCTCTAGGCCAAACAAATACATTAAGCAATATTTTATGACAGCGCATGGGTTCACTTTCTTTCGCGCGCGTATGGCAGTTTATAAAAATAATTTTTTACTGGCGCAAACCATCATCGATAAAGTCGCAATCATGTCTGGAGAAAGCGATGCCATTAAAACGCGCAGCAAAAATGGACATTATTTAGATGAGGTTGTTGCAATTGGCAAGGGCGGAATTTTGGTAAGCGCGCATTTAGGAAACTGGGAAGTAGCAGGCCAAGGCTTAAACAGGCTTGGTACGGCCTTTAATATTTTAATGTACACCAACGAAAAAAAAGAAGTGAAAGAGTATATGGATGGTGTAATGACAAAGAAAAAAATAAACATTATATCCATTGATGACGAAAGTAAAAGTCACATTATCGAGCTACACAAAGCGTTTAGTGACAATGAGCTTGTTGTAATGCACGGCGACCGTTACCGTGAAGGCGCAAAAACGTTCACAACGAATTTTTTTGGAAAACCTGCAAAATTTCCAGCCGGACCCTTTATAATGGCTGCGAAGTTTGGAGTTCCATTATGCATCGTATTTGCGGTAAAAATAAATAAATTCACTTACGAGTTTTCTACGGTGAAGCCAATTCAGGTACAAAGGGTGCGTGGCGAAAAAGAATTGGAGCAGGTTTGTAATAATTTGCTGCAAAAATATGTTGGTGAATTAGAACTAATGGTAAAAGCCCATCCGCACCAGTGGTTCAACTATTACGATTTTTGGAAATGATGCCAAATACAAATATTAAATATTCCGATTTAAACATTCAAAAATGTATGGATATGAACATGCGGAAACGATCACTTTTTCTGATAATTGATTTACTTGACTTTCAATAAAGTCTGATAATTGTTCTAAATTTTTGAATAGACATCCCGTAAAATTTGCTTTTATTATTTCCCACATTCTTT
>JAYTBK010000326.1:0-3507 GCA_043737035.1 Bacteroidota bacterium
CCTTTGAAAAAGTGGCAAAACTTAAATTAAATTATGAAATAGGGCCGCGTCGCTCAGGGGACGTTATAAATATTTATGCCAACAATGATTTGGCTGCCCACGAACTCGGCTGGAAAATAAAATATAATTTAGATGATATGATGCTGAGTGCTTGGAAATGGCAGCAGCACTTACTAACTCTTTAAAAAAACATAATGGAAAAACGTTTTAAATTTAAAAGCCTTTCTACATATTCGTCTGATGAATGGATGGCAAACGCAACAAAAAGATACCGCACAATATTTGATACTGCTGAAACAACATACATTAGGTTTGAAGCGGCACTCTACAATAAATTATTTGACGAAGAAGAATGGACAGCAAAGGCGGTAGTTACTTGCGAAGAAGTTTTGGCTGCGGGAAATAAAGTTTTGTGCACCTTAACGTCGGATGTAAAAGCAACTAAAGACGAGAATATATTGTACATCCGCGATGGCTGGGGAACTCCTGATGTTGGTAGTTTTTGGAAAAAAGGAACTTACCAATGGATTATTACGATTGACGATGTTGTGGTGGGTACCGAAAGGTTTTATGTGGAAGATGTGGGACTCGTTACCAGAAATGCCAATCCTTATTTTTCTATCGAACATGTAAAACTATTTCATGGTGATGTGGATGGTTGGAACCAACGCCAGCGTAAATATTTAAAAACATTTAATAAAACAACTACCCAATATGTATGGGCCGAAATAAAAGTTAAAGTCGTAACTAACCAAGCTTTTAATTATGAACTGTTTTTAAATTACGTGGATGATGCCGGACAACATAAAGCCCATCAAAAAAAGGCAGGCTACATTGATTCCAAAAAAAAGGATTATAGCTATACTCTTGATTTAGGTTGGGGTAGCAATGTTCCGGGCTCATGGAAAGATGATAAATATGTTTTAGAAATCGTATTTATGGATGCTTTAATTGGCGCAATAACTTTTGAATGTAAAGATGCAGAAGAAGAAGGTTTATTAACTCTCATCAGCAATATCGATCAAACAATAGCAATTACTGCGGGCGAAACAGAAAACAAAACCGGTGCAACTATTGTTGTTCCTGAAAAAACATTAGAAGAATTATTAAAAGAAGTAGATGATTTAATAGGCCTTGAAAGCGTTAAAAAAAGTATTCAGGAAAATATTACGTATCTTAATTTTACAAAACTTCGTAAAGAAAAAGGTTTCGAAGATGGCTCATTAATTTCACTTCACTCGGTTTTTACAGGAAATCCCGGCACTGGAAAAACCACCGTAGTAAAAAAATTAGGTAAGATATATCAAAAAATGGGTTTGCTTACTAAAGGCCATGTTTATGAAGTTGATCGCTCGGTGTTGGTGGGAGAATTTATTGGACAAACCGCACCTAAAGTTAAAAAAGCGATTGATGAGGCTCGCGGCGGTGTTTTGTTTATCGATGAAGCTTATGCTCTTGCCCGTTCTGGTGAAGATAGTAAAGATTTTGGCAAAGAGGTTATTGAAATATTAATTAAAGAAATGAGCGATGGCCCCGGCGATATTGCGATTATTGTAGCCGGTTATCCGAAAGAAATGGACTTGTTCATCGATAGCAATCCAGGTTTAAAATCGCGCTTTTCCGAATACTTTCATTTTGAAGATTACATGCCCGAAGAATTGTATGATATTGCTTTGTATGTTGCAAAAAATAAACAACTAACGATTGCAACTGATGCGCAGGAATATTTAAAAGAGCAGTTAACGGAAGCCTACCGGAAGCGCGATAAAAGTTTTGGTAACGCACGCTTCGTAAACGCCGTAATTGAAGAAGCAAAACAAGACATGGGTTTACGATTAATGAAGTCGGAAAACATGGATGTTCTTACCAAAGATGATCTTTCAACGCTAACCCTAAGCGATATAAAAAATGTTTTCGTTTCAAATGAAAAAAAGAAATTGAAACTTACAGTTAATGATAAAGATCTTCAATTAGCTTTAGCGGAATTAAATGAGTTGGTTGGTATGGAAAATATCAAACAGGATATAAGTGAATTAGTAAAACTGATACGTTTTTATAACGAAGTTGGAAAAGATGTAGTAAACAAATTTTCACTTCATTCAATTTTTACAGGAAACCCGGGAACCGGTAAAACAACACTCGCTCGTATCATTGCAAAAATTTATAAGTCGTTGGGCTTACTCGAACGCGGGCATGTTGTTGAAGTTGATCGCGAGGGTTTGATTGCCGGTTATACCGGGCAAACCGCTATTAAAACCCAGGGGCGGATTGACGAAGCTATGGGCGGAGTTTTATTTATTGATGAGGCTTACGCGCTTGCCGAAGGAAGTGGATTTGGAAACGAAGCCATCGAGGTAATTTTAAAACGCATGGAAGATAAACGTGGGCAGTTTGGTGTTATCGTAGCCGGCTACCCCGAAAATATGCATCAGTTTATACAAATGAACCCCGGATTAAAATCACGGTTCGATAAAACATACGAGTTTAAAGATTACGAACCGGAACAGCTCACCACAATCGCTCAAAATCTTCTTAAAAAAGAGGGCCTTGTTCCCAATGCGGAAGCATTAGCACATTTAGCCAATTATTTTAAAGATCTTATCGCGAAGAAAGATAAATATTTTGGTAACGCGCGAACCGTTAGGCAAACCGTTGGCGAATGTGTGATGAAACAAAACTTACGTATGGCTTCTATGTTAAGCGCCGACCGTAAGCCGGAGGATCTTACCGCTTTAACTTTAGAGGATGTTAAACACTTTGTGGTTGATGGCGCGTCAGGGCGCGGAACGTTAGGTTTTAGATTTGGTTCGCAGTAATATTATTTATTCAAATTTTAAACCACTAATTTGCTTATAATAAGCTAATGTGTTGGTGGTTTAATGAATTCTAAATTGCGTTTCAATCCGCTATACTTCGTGCGTTTTACAGCACTATCTTTAAAAATCTTTCCAAAAATTTCTTCGTTCAGTTCATTCCAATCCTTGGTGTCAAAGGCAAGCAAATCTGTTTTATTGTAAAACTTTTCTTCGTCGGTTGGTACTGAAAAGCGATTCCAAGGACAAACATCCTGGCATATATCACAACCAAAAATCCAATTATCAAATTTGTTTTTGTAATCATTTGGGATGTTGTCTTTCAACTCAATTGTAAAGTAGCTGATGCATTTACTTCCATCAACAACATAAGGTTCTACAATAGCCTGTGTGGGGCAGGCATCAATACAACGGGTACACGTGCCGCAGTAGTCTGCCACTGGGCCATCGTATTCTAATTCAATATCAATTATAAGTTCGGCAATAAAAAAAAACGAGCCCTGTTGTTTATTTATAAGGTTCGCGTTTTTACCAATCCATCCTAAACCACCTTTTTTTGCCCAGGCTTTATCCAGCACCGGTGCACTGTCAACAAACACACGTCCATCAACATCGCCTATTTTTTCTTTTAAAGTATTTACGAATTCCTTTAGCTTTTCTTTTATAACAATATGATAATCGTCGCCGTAAGCAT
>JAYTBK010000327.1:0-3505 GCA_043737035.1 Bacteroidota bacterium
TTTAATAAGTGCGTCAATCTCTATTTCCAACTTAGGCAAATGATTAATGACTATTGCCTAAACTTTTGGATAATCAATGGGGTCATATGCAATCAAACCAAAGAGTGCCGTGCTTAGCAAATGAACATTCGCCCAAAAAAATTAGTAATATGGAAACTAAGAATTTCATTTAAGCTCTACACCCAATTTTTGTTCGTTTTTCTACTTTGTCGTCAGCCTTTTTTATATCCATTAAATAATTTAAAGCTTCATAAACATCACTAAATTGTTTATTATATTTTGTTTCTAATTCTTCCAGCTTTTTAGATAACTCAGCGTTTCCTAAAATCATTTGCTTTACAGCAACAAATACCCGTATAATGCTAATATTTACCTCTACCGCTTTTTTACTTTTTAATATGCTCGAAAGCATTGATACACCTTGCTCGGTAAAAGCAAATGGTATATATTTTTTTCCTCCCCAACTTGAGGTCACAAATTGTGACCTCAAGTTGTCAAATTCTTCTTCAATTAACTGAAACATAAACTCATCAGGAAATCTATCTGCATTTCTTTTAACAGAATGATTTAAAACTTTTGTTTCAACTTCATACAATTGCGCCAAATCAAAATCAAGCATAACCTTTTGGTTACGGATTTCGTAAATTTTGCTTTGTATGTTTTTTATTAGCATTTTTTAATTTTTTTGATGTCACAAATTGTGATATAAAAGCTTTAAGCTCTGATCGCGTTTAACCGATTATAATGAGAAATATCTACAAATCTTTTGCTTTTTGCGATATCAATAAACTCCTGTTTGAAATGGCGAATAGCTGCGGCTACAGGCCATGCAGCAGCTTCTCCTAACGGGCAAATAGTTTTTCCTTCAATTTTGCTTTGAATGTCCCACAATAAATCAACATCACTTTCATTAGCTGTTCCGTTTAAAAATTTTTGCAATATTTTTTCCATCCAACCTGTTCCTTCACGGCAAGGCGAACATTGTCCGCAAGACTCATGATGATAAAAACGAGTGAATGTAAATAAATTCTTCACAATGCTTGTGTCTTCGTCCATCGCAATAAAACCGCCTGAACCAAGCATAGTGCCTGTGATAAAACCACCGTCCGACAAACTTTCGTAAGTCATTAAACGCGGTTCGCCTTTAGCTGTTTTCAAAATTAATTCGGTCGGTAAAATAGGAACAGATGAACCGCCTGCTACTACTGCTTTTAATTTTTTTCCGTTACGAATCCCTCCGCAATATTCATCGCTGTAAATAAAATCCTCCACAGTAATTCCCAATTCAATTTCGTAAACACCCGGTTTATTAATATGTCCCGATGCTGAAATTAATTTTGTTCCCGTTGATTTTCCTACACCGATTTTAGCATATTCCTCACCGCCCATATTAATGATCGGCACAACTGCTGCAATGGTTTCAACATTATTTACAACTGTCGGGCAACCCCATAAACCTGCCACAGCAGGGAACGGCGGCTTAATACGCGGATTACCACGTTTACCTTCTAACGATTCGAGTAATGCTGTTTCTTCGCCGCAAATGTATGCTCCACCGCCAACTTGTACATAACAATCGTGCGAAAAATCAGTTCCTAAAATATTTTTTCCTAACCAGCCAGCCGCGTATGCTTCAGCAATAGCTGCTTCAACAATACGCGCTACATAAAAATATTCGCCACGAATGTAGATGTAAGATGTTTTTGCACCTAACGCATAAGATGAAGTAATCATTCCTTCAATTAATGCGTGCGGAACTTTCTCCATCAGGTAACGATCTTTAAATGTGCCGGGTTCCGATTCATCGGCGTTGCAAACCAAATAACGATTTACGCCTTCGGGTTTAGCTAAAAAACTCCACTTCATCCCTGTTGGAAAACCCGCGCCACCACGGCCACGCAGACCTGATTTTTTAACTTCATCCGTTACCTGATCAGGCTGCATTGTTTTTAATGCTTTCTCAACAGAAGCATAACCGCCATGCGCGCGATAAACTTCTAACCTATGGATGTTAGGAATGTGATCGTTGTGTATTAATAATTTACGTCCCATAATTACTATTGTAATGGTTCTATTTTTTTGAATGGAATAACTTTTTGTGAGTATTCCCAATTTTCTAATAACTCTTTTTTATGTAACACCGCCCATTCAGCAATCATTCCAATTGCTTTTGCAGGCATTTCTCCTTTTTGCAACGCGAAATTATCAATTAAAAACGAAGCGGTATAATCACCATACCTTGCATGAAAGTGAGGCGGAGAATGATCTGTCCAATACATGGTAATTATTATTCCGTAGAACCTTGATATTTCAGGCATTATCCGACAGTTTTTCATTAGTCAATTCTAAATATATCGAGTCTCCACACAAATCAATTTCTTCATTCCACACGACGGCACTATAACTTTTATGTACTTTATTAAATAAATCTACATTTTGTAATGGTTTAAATACATCATATTTAAAAAGATTATTAATATCGTATATACCTAAAAAACCGTTAGAATAAGTTAATTCTAACTTGTAACCAACCAATGGCTTTACGGATTGCAATTTTGGTATATCGTTAATTGTGATCATTTTTTTACAAAATATTTTTATAATCTAAATCCGTATAACTTCTTAATTTACCTTCTGCTTTGTAGTTCTCTAAAAGTGTATCTACTTTTTCATAAGTTAAATTTTCATGGTAACTAGCTCCACATTGTAGCATTGGCGCAGTTCCACATGAACCTAAACACTCGGCAACTTTTAACGAGAACATGCCATCTTTAGTTGTTTCCCCGACATGTATATTTAATTTTTTTTCAATATATTTTACAATATCTTCCGCGCCGTTTAACCAGCAAGAGCTTGTTTGGCAAACTTCCAACACACATTTGCCCATTGGCTTTAAGTTGTACATAGTATAAAACGATGCGACTTCAAATACCTCAACCGGGCGAATTTTTAAAATAGAGGCAACATAATCCATCGTTTCAGGACTTAACCAACCGCCAAATTCCGCCTGCGCAATATGCAATACAGGCAATAAGGCAGATTTAATTTTTTCGGGCGGATAATGTGAAATAATGGTTTGCACCGTCTTCATTGCGTCTTCACTAAAAGCTGTTTCAGCGCGTTTAGCTTTATCAAAAGGTTGTGTTCCGTGAACTTGTGAACTCATTTTTTATTAGTTTTTAGTGTTGAGTTTAATCTACTACTCATTACTATAATTTTTATTCTTTGTATTGTTATTAAAAACTAACTATTAACAATTTAAACTGCTTCTACGCGTCTAATTCTCCTGCAATCACATTCATACTACTCATGGTTAAGATCGCATCGCTTAACATAATTCCCTTTACCATTTCGGAATATGCCTGATAGTAAATAAAGCATGGCCTGCGGAAATGCAAGCGGAACGGCGTTCTTCCGCCATCACTGATTAAATAAAAACCTAATTCTCCGTTACCGCCTTCTACGCAATGGTATACCTCTCCTACAGGGATATCTGTTTCGCCCA
>JAYTBK010000328.1:0-8581 GCA_043737035.1 Bacteroidota bacterium
TTAAAAAAGAAACCTACGAACACAGCTACCCACATTGCTGGCGAACGGATAAACCGGTGTTGTATTACCCAATGGACAGTTGGTTTGTGAAAGTGGCTGATAATAGGGCAAAGCTGGTTGAACTGAATAAACAAATTAATTGGAAGCCGGAAGCTACGGGCACGGGGCGTTTTGGTAATTGGCTGGAAAATGCATTGGACTGGAACCTTTCCCGTTCGCGTTTTTGGGGCATTCCTATTCCTATTTGGACGAGCGAAGATAACAGCGAACAAATTGTAATAGGCAGTGCTGAAGAGCTGAAAAAAGAAATTGACAATGCTGTTTCTAAAGGCATGATGACCGAAAACCCTTTAGGCAAATTTGTTCCGGGGAATTTCTCTAAAGAAAATTATGATACGTTTGATTTACATAAGCCCTATGCGGATTCTATTTACTTAGAAAAGAACGGGAAAAAACTACTTCGAGAACCTGACCTAATGGATGTATGGTTCGATTCGGGCTCTATGCCTTACGCACAGGTACATTACCCCTTTGAGAATAAAGAATTAATTGACGATAGAAAATATTATCCTGCAGATTTTATTGCAGAAGGAGTAGACCAAACACGCGGATGGTTTTATACTTTACATGTGATAGGTGCGCTTTGCTTCGATTCAGTCGCATACAAAAATGTGGTATCTAACGGATTAGTTCTTGATAAAAACGGAAACAAAATGAGCAAGCGTTTAGGAAATGCTGTTGATCCGTTTGAAACGATTGAGAAATACGGAGCCGATGCAACACGTTGGTACATGATAGCCAATGCTGCACCATGGGATAATTTAAAGTTTGATACCGAAGGTATTGCCGAAGTACAGCGTAAATTATTTGGTACGCTCTATAACACTTACGGATTTTTTGCCTTGTACGCCAATGTTGATGGTTTTATTGTAGACGAAGGCAGTACGGTAAACGTTAGTAATCAAGCTGAGCTCGACTCGTGGATTTTATCAAAATTAAATTCATTGGTTAAAGCAGTAACCGTTCAATACGAAACTTTTGAACCGCACAAAGCCGCTCGATATATTGAGGAGTTTGTCGACGAGCATTTAAGCAATTGGTACATCCGACTCTCGCGCAGGCGTTTTTGGAAAGGCGAGATGAGCGATGATAAAAAGGCAGCTTACGAAACGTTATACCATTGCCTTAAAACGCTTTCGTTAATTATGAGCCCAATTGCTCCGTTTTTTTCCGATTGGTTATTCCAGAATCTGCAAGGTGAAACGTCAGTGGAATCTTCCGAACCAGCTCCTTCTGTACATTTAACCGATTATCCAACAATAAATGAAAACATAATTAATAAAGAACTTGAGTTGCGAATGGAGTTGGCGCAAAAAATTTCGTCAATGATACTTTCCATCCGTAAAAAAGAAAATCTTCGCGTTCGGCAACCATTGCAAACCATCCGAATTCCTGTTTTAGATAACGACTTTAAACAAAACATTGAGGCAGTAAAAAACATAATTCTTGCCGAAGTAAACGTTAAGCAACTTGAATTTGTTACAGAAGAAGAAGCACACATTGTAAAAAATTTAAAACTGAATTTTAAAACTCTGGGGAAAAAATGCGGCAAACACATGAAAACAGTTCAAGCTTACGCAAACGATAACAGTACGCATATCATCTCTGAAATTGAAAAAACTGGGCACTTTAAAATGAATATCGAAGAAACCGAAATTATATTGGAAAGTGAAGATGTAGAGATAAACCCGGTTGATATACCTGGCTGGAAAGTTGCAAACAGCGGCCAGATTACAGTTGCACTTGACGTAACCATATCAAATACCCTGCGTGATGAAGGTTTGGCGCGTGAACTTGTTAATCGCATCCAAAACATGCGCAAAGACGGCGGCCTTAGCGTGACAGACAAAATTTTAGTGAAAATTCAACAAAATGATGCACTCGATACGGCCATTCAAAATAATTTGAACTATATTTGCGCAGAAACATTAACGGAAAATTTGCAGGTGGTACAACATTTGACCCTAACCACTGCGAATTTGGTTGATGTTGATGAACTCGTATCTACCCTTATTTCAATTGAAAAATTAAATTAATTTTAATTAAAAATTATGGCAAAGAAAGTTGTAAAACCGGCAAAAAAAGTGAGCAAACCGACACCGAAAAAATCTGCTTCAAAACCTGCTGTGAAATCGGCTGCAAAAAAAGCAACTAAACCTGCTGCAAAAAAAGCTGCAAAATCTACTCCAAAAAAAACAATCAAGCCCGCGCCAAAAGTGGCAGTAAAAAAAGCGCCGGTTAAAAAATCTGTATCTAAACCAGCAGCAAAATCAACTGCTAAAAAACCCGCACCCAAAAAAGTGACCAAAATCCTTGTAAAAAAAATAGCCAAGCCAATAAAAAACGTTTCTAAACCAGTTAAAGCTACCGCTAAAAAATCGGCAACGCCGGTTTCTAAATCCATTGCAAAACAAGTTAAACCTGTTGCCAAACCCGAAAAAAAGGCTGAGATTTCTAAGACCACCAAGCCGGTAATTAAAGTTAAAACAAGCGGTAAACCAATTGATGCCATTGCTAAAAAAAGTACCAAACAAACCAAAGATTCGGGCAAATCTGCTAAAAAAGGAGAAGAGGATGAAGAAGGAGAAATAGAAGCTGAAGAGGAAGATGATTCGGATGTTGACGTAAAAGATGATTACGAAAAGCCGGAAGAAGAGGACGAATCAGCCATAGACACTGACCTTGAAGGGCCGCCCGTATCGGATTTAGAAGGGGGAGGAATTCCTATTGATGATGATGATGATGATGAGATTCCTGAAAAACGTGGGCGTGGCCGTCGTAAAAAAAATGAAGGCCGTTCAAGTGGTTCAGAATCTTACATTCGTAACAGGCCTTTGCACATTGATATTACAAAGCCTTTAATTAAAAAACCACGGGCGGCACAACCTAAACCTTTTTTAAATACTAAAGATGATCGAAGCCGTTATTCTGATAAAGAATTAACTGAATTTAAAGAGCTTATCATCGAAAAATTAAAAGAGGCACAAACCGATTTTGATCTTTTAAAACAAACGCTTTCTAACGCGGATAACCACGGCACGGATGATACGTCTCCTTCTTTCAAGTTATTAGAAGATGGTTCAGATGTGTTGTCTAAAGAAGAAACAGCTCAATTGGCTATTCGTCAGGAAAAATATATTGTAAACCTTAAAAATGCGTTAATGCGTATCGAAAATAAAACATACGGTATTTGTCGCGTTACCGGAAAATTAATTCCTAAAGAGCGTTTACGTTCAGTGCCTCACGCAACATTAGGTATTGAAGCAAAACTAAATCAATAGCAACAGTCACTCACCACTAAAAATAAAAAGGTTATCTTTGAAGGATAATCTTTTTACGTTTATAAGCTATATGCTTAAAAAATACCGCATTCCAATTATTACTGTTTTCGCAGTACTTTTTATCGACCAATGTATAAAAGTATACATCAAGGCAAATTTTCCTATTGGCGAAGTGTGCAGAGTACTTGGCGATTGGTTCCGAATAACATTTACCGAAAATCCGGGAATGGCATTTGGGTTGGAATTCGGCGGTAGTTACGGAAAAATGGCCTTAAGCCTTTTCAGGGTTTTGGCAGTTGCCGCCGGCGTTGTTTATATTAAAAAAATTGTAAACGATGGCGAACACAAAGGATTTATTATTTGTGTATCTCTAATACTCGCCGGCGCTCTTGGCAACATTTTAGACAGTGCTTTTTACGGGTTAATATTCGACAGGGGTTCAGTTTTTAATCCTGCTTACGGCGATTGGGAAGGTTATCAGGGCATTGCCGAATTTACATCAAATGGTTATACTGGCTTTTTGCAAGGACATGTAGTGGATATGTTTTACTTTCCAATTTTTCAGGGAAGATTTCCCGATTGGGTTCCGATTTGGGGTGGAGAATATTTTGAATTTTTTAGCGCCATTTTTAATATCGCCGATATGGCCATTTCAATAGGTGTTTTCATCATTTTACTTTTACAAAAACAATTTTTTAAGCCAAAACCCACGCAACAGGAAATTACCAATAACGAAGCTTCGGTAACTGTATCCCAACCATAATAAAGCGGTAACAATTGCGTTTTATCAATGATGAAAGTTTTTTTACATATCATTTTGTATTTTTCTGTGGTTGGCCAATTGTGTGCCCAGCATAAAGAAGAAAGTGGTGTAAATTTGCCAAAATTCTATAAAAATAAAATGCATTTTGGTTTTTCGTTGGCTTATAATAAAACTGATTTTAGAATACACACCGTAAAAAACTCAGCATTTCCTGATACCGTTATTGGCGGTGTAACCTACGGCATCAAAACCATTTACACTAAATCCGATCCCGGGTTTGCGTTAGGTATTATTTCCGATTTTAGGTTGCATCAATATATCCGCCTGCGCTTTACACCAAACATTAGTTTCGCATCGCGTAATTTAGAATACACTTTACAAAATGCAAAACGCGATAGTTCAAAAATATATACAAAAACAGTTGAATCAACATTTTTGCTTTTCCCGTTGGAAATAAAATTACAATCGAAAAGGCTTGATAATTTTGGGGCGTACGTTATTGGCGGTGGCGGTATGGCGCTTGATTTGGTAAGTAAAAAGAAAGGCTCTAAAGTGGGTGGTACCAACCAGCTCGATGATGCTGTTCAGTTGCAGCGCAACGATTATTTTTATAGCGCGGGCGCCGGCGTCGACTTTTATTTAGAATATTTTAAACTCGGCCTGGAACTGAAAGTAATTAACGGCACGCGCAATTTAATACAACCACTTAATAATATTTTTACCAAAAGTGTAGATAAGGTCAATTCCAAAATGGTTATTTTTTCAATCACATTTGAAGGTTAAGTGTAGAAAAAGATATAGTGACATAGCATAAATTCTGTAAAACTTTTTTGAAGCAATTCCCGCTTTTCGCTTTATCTTTTTGTCTTTTTGTCTTTTGAAAAAAGAGAAAAAAGGATGCCGCTTCAATCGGGGCTAAGAATTTTGAACTTAATATTCGTATTCGCTCGCAATGACGATGAAGAAGTAAATTAAACCTTTCGTTTGATGCGTTGCGTGACGGATTGCTGCGCAAATCCTTTTTTAACGAATTGCGAAGCGTGCTTTAAAAAAAATTGCAGCAAAAAACCAGACCCATCAGGCACGCCCAAAATTAAAACAAGGTTGATTGAAAAGTAGTTTCATAGCGGCGCGGAATTAGTGGCTTCATCATTTTCTTTTTAATAACTTTACTACCGAAGAATAAATATCTTCCGTCGCAAACATGAAAAAAGAATTGCAGCTGGCTATTGCGCCGCATGTAGCTTACAATGAAGTTTTACTAAAAGAAGAAGTTGCACGCCAGCTATCTTTAAATGTGACCGATACGTTTTATGTTGAACCGTTGCGGCGAAGCATCGATGCACGATCAAAAAATATTAAAATAAACCTAAAAGTTGCTGTATTTATTAACGAGCCGGTTTTAAAAGATGCAATTCATATTCAGTATCAAAACGTATCGGAAGCAAAAAATGAAGTAACAATTATTGGCGCCGGCCCGGCAGGATTGTATGCTGCATTGCGTTGTTTAGAACTCGGTATAAAACCGGTAATTTTTGAACGCGGTAAAGATGTGCAAAAAAGAAGGCGAGATTTGGCAGTCATTAACAAAGAACACATTGTTAACGCCGATAGTAACTATTGTTTTGGCGAGGGCGGTGCCGGAACTTATAGCGATGGCAAGCTTTATACGCGCGCAAGCAAACGCGGAGATATTGAACACATTTTAAAAACATTTGTTTTACACGGCGCAGATGAAGAAATTTTAATTGAAGCTCACCCGCACATTGGCACAAACAAATTGCCAAAAATAATTTCTGAAATGCGTGAAACCATTTTAAAGCATGGCGGCGAACTTCGTTTCGAATCGAAATTAGTTGACATTATTTACAGAGAAGATACAATTTCGACAGTCATAATAAAGCGGTTAGTAAATGACACTTTCGTTGAGTATCGTTGCAATAATTTAATACTTGCTACTGGCCACTCGGCACGCGATATTTACGAACTGCTCCAAAATAAAAACATTATAATTGAGGCCAAACCCTTTGCTTTGGGTGTAAGGGTTGAACACCCTCAGGATTTTATTGATTCGGTACAATATAGTTGTAGCAATATTGCTGAAGTAAATGACAAACGAAATTATTTGCCGGCAGCATCCTATAGTTTGGTACAACAAATAAACGGAACGGGTGTGTATTCATTTTGCATGTGCCCCGGCGGAATAATTGCGCCATGTGCCACAGCTCAAAATGAAGTGGTAACTAACGGTTGGAGTCCTTCCAAAAGAAATAACCCGTACGCCAACAGTGGCATCGTAGTTGGACTTGAACTAAAAGATTTTGAACCCTATAAAGAATTTGGGGCGTTGGCGGGTTTACAGTTGCAAAAAGAAATTGAACATAAAGCTTGGGAAATGGGCGGAAAAACACAAACCGCCCCCGCTCAGAATTTGCACGATTTTGTAAATAATAAAATTTCTTCGGATTTGATAAAATGTTCTTACGTGCCGGGCGTAACGTCGGTACAAATAAAAGATGTAGTTGGCAAATACATTGGAGAAAAACTGCAGCTTGCGTTTAAAAGCTTTGAACAAAAAATGCGCGGCTACGTGAGCAACAGCGCCATTGTTGTTGGCGTGGAATCGCGTACCTCAACGCCTGTGCGTATACCGCGCGATAAAATTACACTGCAACACGTGCAGCTAAAAAATCTATATCCTTGCGCTGAAGGTGCGGGTTACGCGGGTGGCATTGTAAGCGCAGCAATGGATGGAGTTAACTGCGTAAATGCAATTTATAGGCAATTGTGATAACTGAAAAGAAATGGAATTATTGATTTTCTGAATATTACTATTAAGGTAAAATTTAAACGAAAAGTGTGCTAAGTTTCGAAGAACTTGTTTCAACCCTTCCAGAGTTTTTAACTCTGGAAGGGTTATTTAAACGCAGCTGTAATGTATCTTAAACGTCCTTCGTTTTAAATATTAACCTCAGTGATGAGTCGCGCGAAAGGTAATTCCACGCCCAGTTAAAAAATATTTGCAATTTATTTCTGACACTCAATATCAACATTAAATGTAAAAACATCCAAAAAAACCAAGCGATATAGCCATGAAATTTAAGAAATGGAAGATCAACAACCGCTTTGTGCTTACCTACGGTAGCCATCGAACCTAAATCTTTGTACTCATATTCCTTTTGGGCTTTACCGTTAATCAAATTTAAAATATTATTTCCCAAATTTTTTCCCTGATTAATGGCTACGTTAGCAAGCTGTGGATGCCCTGTTGAATATTTCGGCGTCTCCATGTAGGCAATGTCGCCAATCGCATAAATATTATTAGTGCCTAAAATTTTATTGTAACGATCTACTTTGTAACGGTTGCGAACTATAGCTTCCGGCTGTAACCCAAAAATAATATTTCCTGTAACGCCTGCCGACCATATTAAATTTTGCGTTTCAATGGTTTCACCGTTATTTAATTTTGCGGTTTTTCCGTCATAATCAGTAACAATAGTTTCAGTTTTAACGATCACTTCAAATTCTTCAAGATATTTACGCGATGCTTTTTTTGCTTCGTCGCTCATATTATTTAATGTGTTTTTACTTCCCTCTAATAAAATAATTTTTAATTGAGAAAAATCAACATGCGGAAAATCCCGCGGCAAAATGTGTTTACGCATTTCGGAAAATGCTCCAGCAAGTTCAACTCCGGTAGGGCCGGCTCCAACTAGCACAATATTTAAGAGGCCGACTTTTTCTTCCGCGGAAGCGCAAACCAGTTTTTCAAAATTTTTCAAAATACGGTTTCTTATTTCGATTGATTCTTCAGTAGTTTTCATGCTCAATGCAAACCGTTCGACGTTTTTATTTCCAAAAAAATTTGTTTTGCAACCTGTTGCTAAAATGAGATAATCATAATGATAATTGCCGGCCGTAGTTTCAATTGTATTTTTTGATGGAAATAAATTCAATACTTCAGCCATCCGTATTTCAATATTTTTTGAACGTTGAAATATTTTTCGGAAAGGAAATGAAATATTTGAGGGCTCGAGACGCGCACTGGCAACCTGATAATACAGCGGTTGAAACTGATGATGATTTTGTTTGTCTATCAATAAAACTTCAGTGTTTGTACCTGAAAGTATTTTGGCCACATGTAAACCGGCAAAACCACCGCCAACTATAACTATTTTCTTTTTTTCTCCGCTCATAATTAAAGTGTATGCTAATGGTGGCCAATTATTTTTCTATTTTAAAACATCAACTTCCTCATTATGTTGTGTTTCTTTTAATGCTTTCCGTTGCCTCTTGTAAATAAACACACCGGCTATTAATAAACCTGCAAAACCAAATAACCCAAGCATTCCCCAAACAAGGCCGCTTGATGATTTCACAATTACCAAAAACACAATTGCAACCAGCAAAACTGTTGCCAACTCGTTAAACAAACGCAGCTTAAACGACGACATTTTGAAAATGCCCGCAACTTGTT
>JAYTBK010000329.1:0-3488 GCA_043737035.1 Bacteroidota bacterium
GCGGAACATGTTGCTCCTCTACCAAGCCTCAACGATTTTGAACCTGTCCGGCTCTGTTCGGTGTTAATCGTTCCAGCCGTATAATTTAAACCAGCCGCGCCTTCAAAACCTTGAGAAATGCTAGTTTGCGCCAATATAAATGTTGGAAAATATAACGCGCACAGTATTAATAAAATCACTTTCATTTGATTGAGTATTTAATTTTAAATAAGCGGTTTCAGTTTTTTGAGAAAATAAAAAACTTATAGGATGTTCACTTTATTGAGACAAATTTACATTATGTAAGTATGTTTGTTATGTACTCTTCATTAACAAATTGTTAAAGGTGTTAATTAACAATACCTTTAATTTTGAATTGTGATTTTAAAATTCTTAACTATTGCGTTGTTTACAATACGCAAAACGTATAAACCTTCGGGCAAATCTCTTTTGGAAGTGTTTGATGTAATTTGATCACCCGAGTTATCTAGTAAAATACCCGGCGCACTTTTACCAAATTCGGTTGTAAATGCTGTGCCGATGCCTGAAAAAATCCAGCCTGCGGGATCAGACGTACCCACGTTAAATTTTTCGTCAGATAATAGCTTGAGAGAAACCCAAATTGCTAAGGAAAATTCCGATAAAGAGAAACACTAAAATTTTCATACGTGATGGTAATTATTGGGTTAAATTACCACCAGCGTGTTTTGTTAAGTTTATTGTTCTGTAAATAAAACAATTACGTTTTATAACGAATGAAACTTAAACTGTCAAAATCTCCTTTTCTTTTTGTTCGAGGTGTTTTTCGCATTTTACAGAATATTCATCCGTTAATGCCTGCATTTTTACTTCACCTTGTTTTGCTTCATCTTCGGGCAAGCCGGCTTTTTGAAGTGATTTAATTTTATCAATAGATTCTTTGCGAATATTACGTAATCCAATTTTACCATCTTCACCAACCGATTTGGATGTTTTTACCAAATCTTTCCTGCGTTCTTCTGTTAAAGGTGGAACAATAATACGAATTAAAACGCCGTCGTTTTGTGGATTAAAACCAAGGTTAGCGGCCTGAATTGCTTTTTCTATTGGCGTGAGCATGGTTTTTTCCCATGGCTGAACAATTATGGTGCGCGAATCTTGCGTATTTACACTGGCTACATTGCTTAAAGGTGTTCTTGCACCATAATACTCAACCGAAATATTATCAAGCATTTGCGGATTTGCTTTTCCTGCACGTATTTTTGAAAGTTCGGATTCTAAATGCACAATGGTTTTTTCCATTTGCTCTTTTGCACTTTCTAAAACTGTTTTAATATCGCTCATAATCCAAATTTTTGCGTAAAGATAATTGTTATTATAATAACCATAAAATTATTAATCTGTTACACCGCAACTTCTGCTTTAATATGTGGGTGCGGATCGTAGTTTTCTAAAACGAAATCATCAATGGTAAAATCAAAAACCGATTTCACGTTTGGGTTAATTCGTAGTTGAGGCAATGGCCTCGTATCGCGTGTTAACTGCAATTTTGCCTGATCAATATGATTGGTATATAAATGCGCATCGCCAAGTGTATGCACAAAATCACCGAGTTGTAAACCACACACCTGCGCAACCATCATCGTGAGCAACGCGTATGAAGCGATGTTAAAAGGTACGCCTAAAAAAACATCTGCACTACGTTGATACAACTGGCAACTTAATTCGCCGTTGGCAACATAAAACTGAAAAAATGCGTGGCATGGCGGCAATTTCATATGATTGATATCGGCAACATTCCACGCACTCACAATTAACCGGCGCGAATCCGGATTACTTTTTATCATATCAATAACCTGCGTTATCTGATCAATGTGTCGTCCATCGGCGGTTGGCCAGCTTCGCCATTGATATCCGTAAACCGGACCCAAATTCCCGTCAGAGTCTGCCCACTCATCCCAAATTTTTACACCATTTTCTTTTAAATAAGATATGTTGGTATCGCCTTTTAAAAACCAAAGCAACTCATGAATGATGGATTTTGTATGCAATTTTTTTGTGGTTACCAACGGAAACCCTTCCGCCAAATTGTACCTCATTTGATACCCAAACACGCTAATGGTACCCGTTCCGGTACGATCTTCCTTTTTGATACCGTTATCCAAAACGTGTTGCATTAATTGGTGGTACTGTATCATAATCCGTAGAAAAAATTATTTAAGTATTAAAAACATAATATTATTAGGATTTCAAAATTAAAAAAAACTTTTTGGCGGCTACCGGCAAATTCATTTACTTATTAAAAGTTTTGATCCAACATTCAATCTTCTTGTGAAATTTACATTGATATCTGTCATTTTAACTATCAATATCGTTTTACAAATATCCCGTTAATTTACTTCAACAAAGTTTGTGGCTGCAAAATTTTCTTAAAATTTCAATAGAGTAATTTAACTTGCTTTATCTCAAAATTATTTATCCGATCATCGTCCGATTTTAACTGCAAATGCCCGTTTATATCAACTTTCTCTATAGTTGCGGTAAATATTTTGTCATTCATATCCTGATATTTTTCTGGTACTTTAAAACCAAAAAGGCAACTGTGATACCTTTCATTAATAAGAACGAATTTTTGCGCTTTCAAAATTAGATACCATTTTTCTAAAAAGTCGCAAAATTTATTAATGAGGTCAGTAACATTATAATTTATTCCAGTAAGTTGTTTTAAGCTGGCAGCGTTTGAGTTTACAAAATCTGTTTGATTGATATTTATCCCCACGCCTATAACACTATAAGTAATGTCGGTATTTATGTAGTTGTTTTCGATAAGAATTCCTGCAATCTTTTTCCTATTCACTAAAATGTCATTTGGCCATTTTATTTTAATGTCATATTGACTATTTCCTATAATTTCAGTCAATAAGTCATACACTGCAAGTGCAGTAATTTTACTCAAAAAAAAAGAAAATTCCGCCTTCAAAAAAACCGGTTTCAATATAACTGAGCAAAGCATGTTATTTGCTGCTGTGCTTTCCCAAAGAGCGTTTCGCTGCCCTTTACCATGCGTTTGATTGTTGGTGTAAACAACAGTTCCTTCCATTACCTTAACATTCCTTAACATGTGCATGGCATAAGTATTGGTACTTTCCACTTCAGTTAAAAAAAGCATGATCTTCCCTACAAACAATGTATCCATTAAGGCAAAAAGATTAAATTTGTTTCTTAATCAAACAAAAGTAAAAAAGGTAACATCATTCGCAAATTAAACATGGCAAAAGAAACCGTTAAAAAGATAACAACACTAAAAAAAGCAGCAACTAAAAAAGCAGTAAAAAAACTTCCGGTAAAAAAAGTTGTAAAAGTTCCTTTAACCGAAAAAGAAGAGGCACAAAAGGAAGCGAATCGCATTGCAAACACCGAAAACAAAAAGAAAGTTACCGGAGGTGCTAAACGCCCAAAAAAAACTTCTACTAAAGAGCAAACCACCAGCCTGCTTGACGCAATTACTGAGGGAATGCAGGAAAAAAAAG